>NZ_JBFARL010000002.1:0-137349 GCF_040674655.1 Actinomadura sp. NPDC049753
CGGCCGGGACGGCGGGGGCGACCGGCACCGAGGGCGCGGCCGGAGGCGGCGGCGTCGCGGCGGACGGGGGAGCGGGCGGACCGCTGAGGGTGCGGACCTGCTCGCCCGGCATGGACGCGTCGATGGGCGTGCCCGGGTTGAGGACGAGCGTCCACGAGGCGTCCGGCCAGGCGGTGACCATCTCCAGCAGGCTCGGCATGATGAAGCGCGACGTGCCGATCGCCTCGTTCATCCACTTCAGCGACGTGAAGATCTGGATCGACGTGCGGCCGTGGACGCGGACGGGGCGCCACGGGAATTCGGGGTCGCCGGGAACGATGCCCCACGGGGTTTCGGCGTCCACGGGGACCAGCACCTGGGCGCCGAGAATGATCTTGAAGAAGGCCTCGGTGTCGCGGCGGCGGGCGGCGTCGAAGAGGCGCTGCTCGATGTCGTTCTGGGGCTCGAAGCGGTCCGTCATCCGCTGGGCGGCGCGCTGGTCGGCCCAGGTGGCGAGGCCGGGGAGCTGCTGCGCGAGGACGGTGCCGCCCGCGGGCGAGCCGGAGTTGATGGCGAGGAGCCAGTCGGCGTCCGGCCAGTAGCGCAGCACGACGGTGAACGGCAGCGCGATGTGCTCGGTGCCGGGCCCGGACGCCTCGGCCAGCCGCTCCGGCGAGGTGAAGACCGGGACGACGGTGGAGCCGTCGACCTCGCGGGTCTGCCACGGGAAGCCGGGGCGGCCCGGACGCAGCGAGAAGTCCATGTCGTCCGGGACGGGCAGCAGAACGTCGGTGGCCGCCAGCGTCTGCAGGAACAGGTCGTGGTCGTTGTTCGCGGCGGCCCGCAGCAGCTCGCGCTCGACGTCGTTGGCCGGCTGGAACTCCGGGCGCGGCGCCTCGCGGGGCAGGTCGCGGTGCTGGTCGCGCAGCTCCTCCCACGGCGGGGACGCGCGGCCGACCTGCGGGGGGCGGCCGTCGCCGTCGGCGACCTGCCGGACGAACCAGGCCGGCAGCCGCGCCTCGATCGGCAGCGCGGCGGGGACGCCGCGCGCGGGAACGTCGACGGCGAGCCACCAGCGGTCGTCCGGCCAGCCCTCGGCGATGTCGCCGAACCGCACGGTCATGAAGTGCTGGTACGACGGCCCGAGGCACGCCCGCATCGCCGCCGCCGACGTGTAGGCCAGGACGTGGACCCGGCCGTCCTCCTCCTGGGTGGGCCACGACGGCTGCGCCTCCCCCGCGAGGACGCCGTCCACCAGGTCGGGCGGGACGGGAACGACGAGGTCGGCGTCCCCGAGGAGGCGGAAGTAGCTCTCCTGGTCGCCGGCCCGTACGGTCTCCTGCAGTCGGTGCTCCAGTTCCGACGTGGGTCGCCACGCGTCGGCCACGGTCGCCACCCCCTGTTTCTAGCGTGCTCGTCCCCGCGCGACTGCCTACGCTACATGGGCGAACAGGACCAAAGAGCATAATCATCTGACTGCGCGCGAGAGATCGCAGGTCAGAGGCTGTCAGCGTGCAGTCAACGCGGCGAGGGCGGCGAGGAGCCGGTCGATGTGCTCCTCCTCCGTCCCGATGCCGATGCTCGCACGGACGGCGCTCCGGTCCTCGCCCAGCAGGTGCCGGACGAAGGGGTGGGCGCAGAACTTCCCGTCGCGGACGCCGATGCCATGCTCGTCGGACAGCGTAAGCGCCACGTCCCGCGCGTTCCAGCCGTCCACGGTGAACGACACGATCCCGACGCGCGGCGCCCGCTCCCCCCACAGCGTCAGCTCCCTGACGTGGGGGAGCGCCGCGAGTCCCGACCGCAGCCGTTCCACCAGCGCCTCTTCCCGGACGGCCAGGTCGTCCCAGGCCGGGGACAGCGTCTCGCACGCGGCGGCCAGCGCGAGGGCGCCGAGGACGTTCGGGGAGCCCGCCTCGTGCCGCTGCTCGGCGGAGGCCGCCCACCGGGTCGTCTCCCCGACCGAGGCGCTGGCGCCGCCGCCCTTGAGGTAGGGCTCGGCGGCGCGCAGCCAGTCGGCGCGTCCGGCGAGCACGCCCGCACCGAACGGCGCGTACAGCTTGTGCCCTGAGAACGCGACGTAGTCGAGGCCGAGCGCGGTCATGTCCAGAGGGCGGTGCGGGACGAGCTGCGCCGCGTCGACCGCGATGCGGGCGCCGTTGCGGTGCGCGACGTGCGCGAGCTCCTCGATCGGCCACAGCTCGCCGGTGACGTTGGACGCGGCGGTGACGACGAGCAGCCGCGACCCGATCGGGCACGAGCGCAGCGCGCGGTCGGCGGCCGACAGCGCCTCGGCCGGGGTGGCGGGCGCCGGGAGGCGCACGGCGCGCTTCCACGGCAGCAGCGACGCGTGGTGCTCGCTCTCGAAGACGACGACGCTCGTCCCGGCCGGGACGGCGTGCGCGAGCAGGTTCATCGAGTCGGTGGTGTTGCGCGTGAACACCACGGCCGAGCGCCGCCACGCGCCGAGGAACGACCGCACGGTCTCCCGCGCGTCCTCGTAGGCGGACGTCGTGACCTGCGACGCGTATCCCGCGCCGCGATGGACGCTGCTGTAGTACGGCAGCGCGCGGGTGACGGCCTCGTGCACCGCCTCCAGACAGGGCGCGCTGGCCGCGTAGTCGAAGTTGGCGTAGGGGACGCGGCGGCCGTCCCGCACAGGGACCGGGACGTCCGCTCCGATGACGCGGGGAATCGGGCGAACCCGGACCCCCTCCGTGCGCGTCACAGCAGGCGTGATGGGGGAGCGGGCGAGCAGCGTGGGCATGCCTGGACCTTCCGGGGTCAGGGACCCCGGGATGCCGGCCGGGATCCGCGCTTGCCGGAACGCGGTGCGCGTCCGGCCAGGTCCTCACCCGGGGCACCCCATCGCGGACGAAGGGTTGCCGGCCAGCAAGCCGGGGCTTTGCGCTGGCGCTCATGACCTCATGCGGAAGTATATGCGGAGCCGATCGGGGATCAAGGGGAGGGTGCGATGCGGTACCGGGTGGTTCGGACGCTGGCCGGCGGCGCGCTGGTGCTCGGCGCCCTCAGCGGGTGCGGAGCGCTGGGCGGCGGCAACTCCGCCCAGGTGTGCACCGACACGAAGAAGGCGTTCCAGCAGTACGTCACCCAGGTGCGGAGCGTTCCGGCGGCCGAGCCCGCGCAGTGGCGGCAGGCCACCGAGCAGCTCGCCGGACGCGTCGACGGCCTCGCGAAGCAGGCCGACGACGCCGACCTGGGCAAGGCGCTGAAGGCGGAGGCGAGCAGGCTCCGCGACGCCGCGCCCGGGGTCGGCGACGGCGACGTCTCCCGGCTCGACAGCGTGATCAGGGAGACGCCGGCCGTCATCGGCAAGGCCTGCGACTGAGGGGCCGCCGGGGCTACCCGCCGGTTCCGCCCAGCGGTCCGCCACCGGTTCCGCCACCGGGGTCGCCCCCCGTTCCGCCTCCCGGATCGCCGCCCGTTCCGCCACCGGGGTCGCCACCACCGGGCTCCTGCGGCGGGATGATGGTCGGCAGGTCGGTAGGGGGCGCCGGGATGTCGGGCTGCTCCGTGGACGGCGGCGGCTCGACCGGCCCGCGGGTTTCCGGCGGCTGCGGGCCGCTCGGGGGAGTGTCCTGCGTCGGGCCGCCGAAGCCGCTGCCGGGCGTCATCGACGGCTCCCCGAAGGAGTCGGGCTCGTAGCCCTTGATGTTCACCGCGTCCGACATGTACGAGCGCCAGATCTGGGCGGGCAGCTGCCCGCCGTACGCGCCGTACCCGGGGATGTTCAGCGGCTTGCCGTCGCTGCGGAACATCGCGACCGTCGTCGCCATCTGCGGGATGAACCCGTTGAACCAGATCGCGCGGCCCTTGTCGGTGGTGCCCGTCTTGCCGGCGACGTCGCGTCCGTCGGGCAGCTGCGCGCCGGTGCCGGTGCCGCCCTGCACGACCTTCTGCATGGCGTAGGTGGCGTCACGGGCGACCTGCTGGCTGAACGCCCGCTCGCCCTTCTCGGTGAACGTGCGCTTGTGGTTCTCGTTGTCGGTGACCGACTTCACCACGAACGGCGTCCGGTGCACGCCCTCGGAGGCGAACGTCGAGTACACGCTGGCCTGCTCGACGGGGTGCAGCGACACGATGCCGAGCGGGAACGTGGCGGCGCTCCGCTGGTCGGCGTTCATCCGCGCCGCGGGGATGCCCATCTTCTCGGCCATCGCGGCGATCTTCTTGTTGCCGATGTCCTGGCCGAGGTTGACGTAGGCCGTGTTGATCGAGTGCTCGGTGGCGGTGACGAGGTTGACCGTCCCGAAGTTCTCGTTGCTGTCGTTGCGGATGGGCGCGCCGTGGAAGTACTGCGGGGAGCTGCCGTCGTAACTGGTGGACAGCGTCTTCCCGTCGTCCAGCGCGGCCGCCAGCGCGATCGGCTTGAACCCCGACCCGGCCTGCGCCCAGTCGCCGAAGGCGCTGCTCAGCGCCTCCTCCAGGTAGCCGCGGCCGCCGTAGAAGGCGACCACCTGCCCGGTCTTCGGGTCGACCGACACCGCGCCGGTGCGGATCTTCTTGCTCATCCCGTTCGGGGCGTTGTTCGCGACGGCCTGCTTCATCGCGTCCATCAGCCGCTTGTCGAACGTCGTGGTGATCTTCAGCCCGCTGCGGTTGATCTCGTCCTCGCTGTAGCCGCGGCGCTCGGTGAGCTCCTTCTTGGCCACGTTCACCATGTAGCCGCGCTGGCCCTTGAGGACGTCGGTGATCTTCTCCTTGCCGGGGGCCGGGAAGGTCAGCGAGGCCGCCTCGGACGAGGTGAGCGCCCCGTCCCGGACCATGTTGCCGAGGATCGCGCGCCAGCGCTGCTCGGAGTAGGCGCGGCGGGGGCCGGTCGGGTCGGCGAAGTTGCTCGGCTGCTGGATCGCGGCGGCGAGGTAGGCGCCCTCCGCGGGCGTCAGCTTCGAGACGTCCTTGTCGTAGTAGGCGTGCGCGGCGGCCTGCACGCCGTAGGCGTCGCGGCCGAAGTAGATGGTGTTGAGGTACTGCTCGAGGATCCAGTCCTTGTCCTTCTCCCGGCCCACCTTCAGGGAGACCATGATCTCCTTGAGCTTGCGGGTGACCGAGCGGTCCTTGCCGATGCCGCCGTAGTAGTTGCGGACCATCTGCTGCGTGATCGTCGAGCCGCCCTGCAGCTGCTTGCCGGTGGCGGTGGACCACAGCGCCCGCGCCGTGCCCTGGACCGACACCCCGGGGTCGTCGTAGAAGCTGCGGTTCTCCGCGGCGATCACCGCGGCCCGGGTGCTCTCGGGGATCCTGTCGAGCTTGACCGCGTCCCGGTTCATCCCGGTCTTGGCGATCTGCGTCTTGCCGTCGGAGTAGTAGAACGTCGGCCCCTGCGCGATCGCCTGCTCCTGCGCCGACGGCACCGGCGTGAACAGGTAGGCGACGCCGAACGCGGCGATGCAGAATCCGATGAAGCCGAGGATCAGGAACAGCGCCCGGCGCAGGAACCGGGACCCGCGGCTGCGCGGCTTGCCGGGCCCCTTGCCCCCGCCGCCCTTGCCGCGCCCGGGCCCGGACCCGGGCGGCGGGCCCCCGGCCTGGGAGCCGCGCGGGGTCGAGTCGCGCTTCGAGGCGGCGGACATGCTCTTTGTATCTCCGGTGACGGCCCCGTCGACACCATCAACCGCGGTGGCATCACCAGACGCGGCGACACCGTCGGTCACAACCGCCTCATCGGACGCGACGGCCTCAACGGAGGCGGTCACCTCGTGAGACGCGGTCACCTCGCCGGACGCGGTCACCTCGTGGGATGCGGTGACGTCGCCGGGCGCGGTGGCGTCGTCGGGCGCCGCGACCCCGTCGGACGCGCCGCCGTCTACGGGCGCGCTCACCTCGTGGGACGCGGTCACGTCATCGGGCGCGGTGGCCTGGTCGGGACCGGCGTCGTCGTCGGGGGCGGCCTCCGCGGGGCCGGTCGGCGCCTCGGTGGCGGGTTCGGCAGCGCCGGGAGCGGAATCGGCGGAGGCCGTGGCGTTATCGGCGGGAGGGGAATCGGGTCCCTCGCTCGCGCCGGCGGCCTCTTCGGGCTCCTTATCGCCGTTTCGAGATATGTCGCCCTCGCCGACGAATTCGGCGTCACCGGCGGTTTCTCCGGTGGCGGCTTCGGTGTCCGCGGTCAGCGTGGCGGTCGCGGGACCGTCCGCGCCGGCCGGTGCCCCGGCCTCGCTTTCGTGCCGGTCCGCCTGGCCCGTCCCGGAGCGTTCCTCGCGCTCCGGGATCTTCTCGCTGTCGCTCACAAGCCCCCCGTGTTTAATGCGTTACAGACGATACCTGAGGGAATCCGTGCGTCGGCCGCCAATGCGCATCCGCGCTCTCCCAAAGGAGGACGGGCAATCCGCCTCGCCGGTTGTCGTGACGGATGTCGCAGCGTGCGGCCTTTCGCGAAAAGCCGAGCGGCGGGGACCCGACCGGGTGCCCCGCCGCTCCCGCGCACGGCCGCGCCTCGGTCAGCTCACTTGTAGACCTTCGCGAGGATGTCGACCACGAAGACCAGGGTGTCGTCTCCCTTGATCTTGGGCGGGCTGCCCTTCTTGCCGTAGCCCTCGTCCGGAGGCAGGACGAGCAGCACGCGGCTGCCGACCTTCGCGCCGGTGAGCCCCTTGTCGAAGCCGGGGATGGTCTGCCCCATGCCGATCGGGAACGTCGCGGGCTGCTTGTTGTCCCAGCTGGAGTCGAACTTGTCGCCGGACTTCCAGATCTTGCCGGTGTAGTTGACGACCGCCTCGTCGCCCTTGGCCAGGGCGGGCCCGTTGCCCGCGACGAGGGTCTTGGCCTGGAGCTTCTTGGGCGCGTCCGCGTCCGGGACCGTCACCTTGGGCTCCTTGCCGGCGCCCTTGTCCTCGACCTTGGGCAGCGACTTGTCGTCCAGCTTCTGCGCGGTGCCCTGCGGCTGCTGGCTCTTCGGGACGACCGCCTGGACGTCCATGATGAACAGGATCGCGTCCTTGTCGGTGATCTGCTGCGGGCTCAGCTGGGTGAGCTCCTTGGACGGCGGGAGCTGCATGACGAGCCGGCTGCCGGCGGACTTGCCGACGAGGCTCTTGTCGATGTCCTTGAGCCCGCTCTTGCCGATGACGAGGTGCATCGGGCCGCCGCCGCCCTGCTGCTGGCCCTCCTCGTAGGACGAGCGGACCTTCTCGCTGGTGCTCTTCACCCGCGAGTTCTCCTCGTCCTTGTCCTTCGCCCACTTGTAGGTCGCGAACTGGACGTAGACGGTGTCGCCCTCGGCGGCGACGGGGCCACTGCCCTTGATCGGCGTGCTCACCTTGAGCGTCTTGGTCGGCTCCAGCTTCGTCGGGATCTCGACCTTGGGCTCGGCGGCGAACTTGCCGGTCACCTCGACCTTCGGGCCGGGGCGGCTGACCCACCAGTACACCCCGCCGGAGACCGCGAGCGCGACGACCACGATCCCGGCGATCATCATCAGCCGGCGCTTCTTCGCCTCCTTGGCGGTCAGCGCGGACGGCCGGTTCAGCCCGCTGCCGCGGCCCGCGCTGATGCCGTGCGGGGTGAACTCGGGGCTGCGGATGCTCTGGGCGTTCGGGATCTTCGCCTTCGCCTTGACCGCCGGCTTGCCCCGGGGCTTGTCATCCTCGGACATGTTTCCTCACTTGCTCCGGGTTCGACGACACCACAACCGTGACCACCCTTCCAGGGCCGGGCTAAGCACAGCGTGAAAACCGGGTAAAGGAGGCCGACCCGCAATCTACCGGTCACACAAGGAGCGGTGTCATCTGGCAGGGGACAGGGGAAGGCGTCAGGATATCCCCGCCGGAGGGGTGACACACGCCTCCACACCGCCGGGAACGGCGGACGGACGTTCAAATCCACCCGCGGCGCTGAGCGATGATCGCGGCTTGGAAACGGCTCGTGGCGCCGAGAAGGGTGAGCAGTTCGCTGACCCGGCGGGCGTAGGTGCGCGCCGACAGGCCAAGACGTGCGGCGGCGGCGTGGTCGGGCAGGCCGTCCCGCATGGTGACCAAGACCGGGACCAGGTGGGCCGGCGGCTGGTCCGGGTCGCGGTCGATGGCGAGGTCGTCGCCGGACATCCAGGAGCTGTGGTGCATCCGGGTCAACGCCGTGACCACCGCGGGGTCGCGGATGATGAGCATGCCGTTGTAGAAGACGTCCAAATCGAGCGGGACGACGGCCGTCGTGCGGTCGAACACGGCCAGGCGGAAGGGGACCTGCTCGACGAGGCGTGCCTTGCCGCCGTTGCGCCACTGGATGGTCTCCAAAGCGGTGTCGTGGGCCAGCCCCTGCGGAGAGGTGATCTGGCGGAGGGTGGGGACCTGGGCGGCAGCGCGGCGGACGCACTGGGCCGCGTGCCGGAGCATGCGCTCGGGCACGCCCTGCCTGACGCAGCCCGAGGGGTCGTCGAAGGTCAGCAGCTCCCGCTCGGTGGCGTCGGCGAGGCGCGCGACCACGGCGCCCACCTTGGGCGGATCTACGCGCTGGGTCGGAGGCCGCAGGCCTCGGGCCGCGTAGAAACCGGCCTCCTCCAAGGCCTGGCCCACGGCCTCACGCGCTTCGGCGGGACGCTGGGGCCGTTTCCCCCCGTCGCCTGACCGTGTCACCTGGCGGCTCCCCATTCCGGCATCGCGTGGAGGGCGGCCTGCCGCCCCCGGCCATTGACGGTTCAACCGCTGGCATCTTCACGCCATGAGATTGCCCATTCACTCTAAGTAGTCGCAATGTGGAGGGCAAGAGAATTCCATCGGCACTCCAGGTGAGGGCGAACCATGTTGAAGACCGTCAGCGCACTGGCCGTCGCGATCACCGTGATTCCGGTGACGCCCGCCATGGCCTCCCCGGCGCCCGCCGCTCCGGCCGCCCGGCACGCCGCTCCAGCACGTGTCACCGACCGCACCGGTGACTTCACCGTCCCCGGTGTCAGGATCCGCGCGACCCCCCGGCTCAACGGACGCGTCCGCGGACTCGGCAACCCCGGCGACGGCTACACCTGGAACGGCGGCCAGAGCTTCGCCGACCCGGTGACCTGCCCGAACGGCGACGTCAAGGACCACTGGACCTATGTGATCAACAACAGGACGAGGGTCGAGGGCTACGTCTCGGACTGCTTCATCCAGGAGCGGCCGTGACGCCGCCACGCCGTCCCGTTGTGCCACCCCGCGCGACCGCCTCCCATCACGAGCCGCAAGGAGCGCCCGTGCGCCCGTCCAAGAAGATCGTTCTTGCTTTTCCCGCAGTCGTCACCGCCGTGGCGAGCGCGGCTCTCACGGGCCCCGTCCCCGCGGCCGTGGCGTCGGCCGGACGGGAGCACCGGCCGACCCCGGCCGCCCTCGGCGGATGGGCCGGCACCGGATCGAGGACCGCTCCCTGGTGGGCGCTGCGCACGGTCCGGCAGGAGGACGCCGTCGGCACGCTCTGGTACCACCCCGGCGAAAGATCCTGGCACGCCGACATCCGCGACGCCCCGGTCGGCTCCGAGGTGTCGGGTCAAGAGGAGCACGGCACCCGGGGAGAGCGCGCCACCGTGCCCATGGGGGCGTCGTCGGTCAACACCCCGGACTGGTTCGGGGGCGGCTCGTTCCGGGTCTGCGTCCAACTGCCGGCCCGGCCCCGGGCGTGCTCGACCTACGCCAACCCCGAAGGCCGGGCGCGGACCGTGGCCCGGGCCAGAAGTTCGACGCGATCCGCGGCAGCGGCCCCTGGGACTACTACTCCTGCGACAACGGGGTGACCAGCAACTTCTGGATCTACGGGCGGAACGTGGCCACCGGCGTCGTCGGCTGGGTTCCCGACTGCAACCTGACCCCGTCCTAGGCCCGCCGGATGGCAGGCTTGGGGGATGCGCCTCGCGACGTGGAACGTCAATTCCGTCAAGGCACGCCTTCCGCGCCTTCTCACCTGGCTGGACGAGACGAAGCCGGACGTGGTCTGCCTCCAGGAGACCAAGTGCCGCGCGGATCTCTTTCCGGCCGCGGAGGTCGAGGAACTCGGGTACGCCACCGCCGCGCACGGCGACGGCCGGTGGAACGGCGTGGCCGTCCTCTCGCGGGTCGGCATCGAGGACGTCTCGAACGGTTTCCCGGGCGAGCCCGCCTACGCGGGTGAGGCGGGGACCGAAGGCGAGGACGAGCAGATGGCGTTGAACGAGCCCGTCCTGCTGGCGCCCGAGGCCCGCGCGATCGGCGCCACGTGCGGCGGCGTGCGGGTCTGGTCGCTGTACGCGCCGAACGGCCGCACTCCGGAGTCGGCCCACTACGCCTACAAGCTCGCGTGGTTCGCGGCCCTCCGCGACGCCCTCGCGGAGGAACTGGCCGCGGGGGCGCCGCTGGTCGCCTGCGGCGACTACAACGTCGCCCCCACCGACGAGGACGTCTGGGACCCGGCCGTCTTCGTCGGCTCCACGCACGTCACGCCCCCCGAGCGGCAGGCGCTCGCAGACCTGAAGGCCCTCGGCCTGCGCGACGTCGTCCCGACGATCGAGAAGGGGCCCCACCCCTACACGTACTGGGATTACCGGGCGGGCGCGTTCCACAAGAACATGGGCATGCGCATCGACCTGTTCTACGCGAACGAGGACGTCGCCGGACGGGTCTCCTCCGCGTACGTGGACCGCGAGGCCCGCAAGGGCAAGGGCCCGTCCGACCACGCCCCGATCGTCGTCGACCTCGACTGACAGCCCCGCGCCTTGCGGAGCGCGCCGAAGGCCGGCGGACTTGGTGGTCGAGGCCTACAGAAAGGCCGGGGAGATCGACCCCCAGGGCTGACGCCTGACGGGCTGACGTCTCGCGGCCAGTGAGTCAGTGCTCCGGCGGGTGGGGCGGCTCCGTGCCGCGCCCGCTCGCCGGAGCATGTTCGTTCCGGCACCCGGTCGGGGGCGCTAGTCGCCGCGGCGGGCGAGGAAGCGGCGCTTGCCGCCGTCGTCGTACTGGTCGAGGACGGTGTAGCCGTCCGGCAGCAGTGAGGCGGGTTCACCGGGTCTGAGGCACCAATCGGCGGGGAGCCGCGGCCGGTCGCGGCGGGCGGCCTCGGTGAACGCCTCCCAGGCCAGCAGGCCGCCGGGCAGGACGGCCCCGGCCGCGCGCTCGAACACGGCGCGATCCCAGAACCCCGTGCACAGGACGAGGGCGTACCTGTCCGGGCCGGGCCGCCAGGCGCCCAGGTCGGCCTGGACGAGCGTGACCAGCGGGCCGAGCCCGCGCCGCCGGGCCTCCGCGCCGAGGCGCGAGAGGGCGATCTCGGAGATGTCGACGGCCGTCACGCGGCGTCCCGTCCAGGCGGCCAGCAGGGCGCTGCCGGACGGCCCGGACGCCAGGTCGAGCACCCCGCCGTCGGGCATGCCGAGCGACAGCGCGCGCTCCGCGAGCGGGTGGGCCTGCGACGGTCCGGACGACTCCGCGTACTTCTCGTTCCATCGGAGCCTGTCCGGATGCCCCGCTAATTCCGCCGGCACGTCCTCCATGGGACGACTCTAACGGCGCTCCGCGATCAGGAGCATGAACATGGCCGTGGGGAAGCCCTTGCGCCACCACGGGTCGTCCCGCAGCTGCTCCTCCGTAGGATGCGGTTCGCGCAGGTCCGCGATGACGAATCCGGCGTCTCGGAGCGTTCCAGCGTAGTACTCCAGCGGCCGGAGCCAGCTTGTGATCATCGAAGGGGATTCCAGGCCGTCCACCATGAACCGCTGGTCGATGCCGCGCGGGGTGAAGTACTGCGCCGCCGGAACGCTGCTCGCCGCGCCCTGCTCG
The DNA here is from genome assembly GCF_040674655.1 of Actinomadura sp. NPDC049753. Classification (NCBI taxonomy): domain Bacteria; kingdom Bacillati; phylum Actinomycetota; class Actinomycetes; order Streptosporangiales; family Thermomonosporaceae; genus Actinomadura; species Actinomadura sp. NPDC049753. Next base: position 11,709 of record NZ_JBFARL010000002.1, read on the forward strand.
GCGTTCTCCACGTAGAAGCAGGGGTGCAGCGTCAGCAGGATCAGCCGTCCGCCGCTGCGCAGGACGCGCGAGAACTCGCGGATGGCGCGGGTCGGGTCCTGCAGGTGGCTGAACAGGTGGTTGCACAGGACGAGGTCGAACCGGTCGTCCTCCAGCGGCAGGTCCTCGACGCTGGCGCGGGTGAACGTGGCCTTGCCCTCCTGCGCCGGGTGAGACGAGGCCGCGTCGATCAGGCCCTGCGCCGCGTCCACGCCCGTGACCTCGGCGCCCATGGAGGCGAGCCTGCGCGCCAGGTATCCCTCGCCGCATCCGGCGTCCAGGACGCGGAGGCCGGCGCAGTCGCCGACGGCGTCCAGGACGGCGGCGTCGGTCAGTTCCGTCCGGTACCGGTCGCGGCGCTCCCGGATGATCTTGACCCAGTACTGCGCGTTCGCCTCCCATCGCGCCCGCGTCAGTTTCGCGATGGCTTGCGCCGTGTCCTCCACCGGCTCCCCATTCTCCAAAGCCTGGTTCAGGCGATGCCCTTGAGCCGCCGCACCAGCGTGTTGCAGGTCTGTCTGATCCTTCTGTCCCGGCAGTCGGCCACGCGCAGCTCCAGCGCCTGGATCAACTCGGGGAGCCTCCCGCCGAACGCCGGGTCGCGTCTGAGCGCCAGCGGAATGTAGGTCGACGCCAGGTAGTAGAGGTAGGCGTCGTTGTAGACCGCGATCTCGCGGAGCACCTCGGCGGCCGTGTTGCGCAGCGACAGGGAGCTCGGGAGGGTGAAGTCGCTGCTGATGCGGCCGTCTCGCGTGTAGGTGGGGAACGACCATTCCTCCAGCGCCGCGTAGACGGGCGTCGCGTCGAGCTCCTGGCGGTAGCGCTCGGCCAGGTCGAAGTCGTTCGAGCTGATCAGCGAGCCCATCACCACGCCGCGCATCATGAAGGCGGTCTGCCGGCCGGGCACCTCGAAGCCGAGGTCGGCCTCCAGCGCCCCGGTCACCTTGCTGACCTGGTGCGTGAGGATGTTGAGCGCGAGGATCGAGTGGAACGAGTAGGTCTTGCGGTTCAGCCGCGGGGCCAGGTCGATGGACGAGTCGTAGAGCTTCTGGGGGTCCTGCAGGAGGCCCTGGCCGGCCTCGGTGGAGTAGAGCGCCTCCAGCGCCGTGTCCTGCTCGCGGCCCCAGAAGCGGGCGATGAACGAGGACGTCTTCTGCGTCGCCTGGCCGCGCATGATGTGCAGCCCGGCCTCCAGCGCGTTCAGCAGGTGCTGCTGCGCGACGGCCGAGTTCTGCAGGGCGTCCAGATCGACGGTGAGCCCTTCGCGGTGGAGGTCGGCGACGAGCCCGTCGCGCCTCTTCCGGACGGCGTGCGCCATCGAGTACTCGGCGATCCCCGGCACGGACGACATGAGGCTCTGCAGCGACCGCCCGCTGACCCGGTCGAGCCATTCCACGTTGTCCCACAACCGGAAGACCGTGCTCTCGTCGAGCCCGGAGAAGGCCGCAACGTCGGACATGTTGAGTCCCATGTCCTTGGTGATGTCGGAGAGAGACCGGGGCTCGCCGTCCGCTGTCATCACACGCCCTAGATGTGGCAGTTGCTGGCGCTTCGATCGTAGCGAAGCGCCCCGCGCACGGGACGGGCGATCGGCAGAAGTCCTGGGGAGCACCGCGGGGGTCATGCCGGCGTCACCCCGGGACGCGCCCGACGCAGCCGATGAGCGGCAGCGGGCGCGGGTCGGGCAGGGGGGCGGGCCCCGGCAGCCGGGCGGGGTAGGGGTCGAGCGTCCGCAGGCTCGCGCAGATGCGGGCGATCTCGTCCTCGCTCCGCGGCCGGAACGGGGTGTCGACGCCCTCGCACGGCCCGGAGACCGGGTCCAGCTCCGGCGACCGCACCGCGTGGCTGATCACCACGTGGCTGCCGGGGGCGAGGCCCGCGGCGAGCGCGGCGACGATCCCGGCCGGGTCGTCCTCGTCGGCGACGAAGTCCAGGACGCCGAGCAGGAACACCGCGACGGGCTCGGAGAAGTCGACCAGCCTCCGCAGGCCGGGGTCGCCGAGCAGCGCGGCCGGGGCGCGGACGTCCCCGGCGAAGGCGCCCATCCCGGCGTCGACGGCGAGCAGCGCCCGCGCGTGCGTGAGCACCATGGGGTCGTTGTCGACGTAGGCGACGCGGCAGGCCGGGTCGGCCCGCCGGACGAGGTCGCCGAGGTTCTCGGCCGCGGGCAGCCCGCAGCCGACGTCGACGAACTGCCGCAGGCCGGCCTCCCCGGCGAGCAGTGCGGCGGCGTGGTCCAGGAAGCCCCTGTTCGCCTGGACGAGCCGCGGCACCACCGGGCAGCTGCGCAGCGCACGCTCGGCGGACTCGCGGTCCGCGGCGTAGTTGTCCTTGCCGCCTAGGAGGTAGTTGCACATGCGGGCGACGCTGGCCGGGGCGGCGCCGAGCGCGGTCCCGCCCCCCGGAGGGGACGGTTCGGCCCGGCGGGCCGGGCTCAGCGCCGCCCCGGAGGTCACGGCAGTCGCCATCCGTCCCGGACGCCGACGCCGAACCAGAAGGTGGAGGTGCCGCTCCTGCCCCGGCAGGTGCCGTAGTCGGTGGCGAGCGCCTTCATCAGGGCGAGCCCGCGCCCGCCGGTCGGCAGCGCCTCGTCCGCCGGCCGCGGCTGCCCCTGGGCGGCGCCGCCGTCGGTGATCTCGACGCGCACGTACCGGTCGACGTGCAGCACGGACAGCGTGATCGTCCCGTCCCGGCGCGGCCGCGCGTGCAGCACCGAGTTGGTCATGGCCTCGCTGGTCAGCAGTTCCAGGTCGCCGAGCTCGGACCGGTCGGCGCCGAAGTGCTGCCCGACGAGCTCGCGGACGTAGGAGCGGCCGAGCCGCACGGCGGGCGGCGTGGCGGCGAGGTCGATCTCGCCGATGAGGCGCCCGGACGACTTGCCGTTGTGGTTCCAGGCGGACGGGATCCCGATCTCCAGCGAGGGAGCGGGTGCGGGCACCAGAACGGGCGCCCCGGACCATGTGTCTGATGCGTTCATGGCGTTGTCGGCTTCACGTCTCCGTGTCGGGCTGTAAGCGAACATGTGCTTCTCGGCCAAGTCGATGTCGGACGTGGAAGTGAAACAACACACACTCTTACGCAGCGGCCTCGGGCCGGTCACCAACGCTTGCGCGCATGCAAGGGCCTTGCCGCACCCTGCGGGACGTCACACGCCGTCCAAGATCCGCCACATGGCGGCGCCTTACCGGCCCCCGCCGGGTCTGCGTCCCCGGACGGAGATCAGCGGGGCGAGGGTGAGGTCGAGGCGCCCCGCGGCGATGGCGGCCAGCAGGTGGCGGATCTCCTCGGCGGTGGCGTGCCCGCCCTCGATGAGCCGCTCGCGCACCTGGAGGATGGACGCGGTCTCCAGGACGCCGCAGGCCGGGGCCGAGAGGGGGAAGAACGCGTCGGCGCGCACGTCGTCCAGTCCGGCGTCGCGCAGGAGCCGGGGGAGCCTGCGGCCGTAGGCGAGGTCGGCGCCGCGCTCGGCGAGCAGCGCGCGGAAGCCGCGCCGGACGGCGTTGGCGAGGCGTTCGTCCGGACCGTGCTCGTCGGGGCAGGCCAGCGGCTGGAGCCCCGGGTCGGCGTCCTCGATCAGCAGCACGCCGCCGGGCCGCAGGGAGTCGATCATCGTCCGGAGGGCCCGGTCGCGGTCGGCGAGGTGGACCAGCACGAGCCGGGCGTGGACGAGGTCGAACGGCCCCTCGGGCGGGGCGTCGCGCACCAGGTCGTGGCGCCGGACCTCGACCGGGGCTCCGGCGAGCTCCGGCGCGTCCGCGAGCCAGGACACGTCGATGTCGGTCGCCAGCACGCGGCCGGCCGCCCCGACGCGACCCGCGATCCAGGACGTCACGGACGGCCCGCCGGCGCCGACCTCCCAGACCCGCCATCCGGGACGCAGGCCCGCGTCGTCCAGGTGGCGGAACGTCCACGGGTCGAAGAGCTCGGAGATCGCCTTGAAGCGGACGCCCGCCTCGGCCTGCCGGTTGTCCAGAAGGTAGTCCACCCGTCCGATGATGCCTTCCCGGTGGCGCGGGCGCGCGTCAGGGGATCAGTTCCGGCAGGAGGGTGTCGCGGAGTTCCGCGAGGGCCGCGGTCTCCGCCGTGGCGGCCTCCACCCGCCGCGCCAGCGCGGCGGCGAAACCGCCGAACGAGCGGGCGGCGCCGTCGCCGGGCCAGGGGACCGTGAAGGCGGCGATGTCCTGCCATCTGACGCGCGGCATCTTCGTGCCGTCGCCGACGGCGCAGGCGTGCGCCACGACCTCGTCGCTCGCCAGGGCGGCGAGGAGCCAGCCCCGGCGGGCGGCGTCCTTCGGGCGGACGACGAGGACGTCGGTCGAGGCGACGCCGTCCACGAAGGCGAGGCCCGCCTTGTGGAAGGCGGGGCGGAGCTTGCCGAACAGGACGTCGCCGGCCGCGAAGCGCAGTTTCGCGCTGGTGACGCCGGACGCGTCGGTCCAGGTCGAGAGCCACATGTGCCTCTTCGGCATGTGCTCCAGGGCGATGTAGTTCTCGTCCCGCCCGATCCGCTGCGGCGGGACGTTGCCGCGCACCAGCTCCCCGAGGTCGCCGATCGGGACGGCGGACGCGGCCGCGGCCGCCGCCTCGTCGTAGCGGGCGCGGACCAGCGCGTCGCCGCAGGCGGCGATGCGCCCGTTCACCTCGATCTTGTCGTCGAGCGCCCCCAGGACGGACGCCGCCGCGTCCTGCTCCGCCCGGTTCGGGCGCCGGACGGCGAGGCCGTTCAGGATCGCGTGGGTGAGGAGCGGCTGCCCGGAGCCCATGCGGTACCGGTTCAGGCCGAGCCGCTTGAGCAGGTAGTGGACGTAGCGCGGGTTCACGCCGTCCCTGGCCGTGGCGATGATGGCGTTGTCGGTGACCCAGCAGCGGTCGGGGCTGTAGTGGACGGCCCCGCAGTAGCTCCCGACGCGGCCCACGATGGTGGAGCCCGGCCCGGCGTTGAACCCGCCGGACGTCCCGATGACCCCGTTGGCGCCGAACGTCCGGTAGCGGGTGCCCGGGACGGGGCGCGACCGGCCGTTCGAGAACGTGACGAGGTCGCCCAGCGCCACGCCGGTCATCGAGCCGCCCCGGCTCGGCCGCCGAACCGGCCCAGCTCGTCCCGGACGACCTGGTCGAGCCGCGCCGACTCCTCCAGGTGCGTGAGGAGCTCCTTGGTGAGCCGCTCCACCCGGTCGGCCGCGGGCTCGTCGCCGCGGTCCGCCTCGGCGGCGCCGACGTAGCGTCCCGGCGTGAGGACGTGGCCGTGCGACCTGATCTCATCCGGCCCCGCCGCGTGGCAGAAGCCGGGGACGTCGGAATGGCCGCCGTCGCGCCATGCCCGGTACGCGCCGGCGATCCGGGCGATGTCGTCGTCGGTGAGGATCCGCTCGGTGCGGTCGACCATCGTCCCCATCTCGCGGGCGTCGACGAAGAGCACCTCGCCCGGGACGCTCTTGCGCTTGTCGAGGAACCAGAGGCAGGCGGGGATCGGGGTGGTGCGGAAGAGCCGGTCCGGCAGCGCGACGACGCACGAGACGAGGTCGGCCTCCACCAGCGCCGCGCGGATCCCGGCCTCGCCCGACTGCCGGGACGACATCGATCCGTTCGCCATCACCACGCCCGCGCGGCCGCGCGGCCCGAGCTTGGCCACGATGTGCTGGATCCAGGCGAAGTTGGCGTTCCCCGCGGGCGGGACGCCGTACCGCCAGCGCGCGTCGCCGGGATCGCGGTACCAGTCCGACATGTTGAACGGCGGGTTGGCGAGCACGTGGTCGGCGGCGAGGCCGGGATGGGCGTCCTCGTAGAAGGCGTCGGCGCGGCGGACGTCACCCGCGATCCCGTGGACGGCGAGGTTCATCCTGGCCAGCCGCCACGTCCGCTCGTTGGCCTCCTGCCCGTACACCGCGATGTCGTCCGGCCGCCCCCGGTGGCTGAGGACGAACCTCTCCGCCTGCACGAACATGCCGCCGGAGCCGCAGCACGGGTCGTACACCCGCCCCCGGAACGGCTCCAGGACCTCCACCAGCAGCCTGACCACGCCGGCGGGGGTGTAGAACTCGCCGCCGCGCTTGCCCTCGGCCCGCGCGAACTTCTCCAGGAAGTACTCGTAGACCTCGCCGAGCACGTCCCGTGCGGGCCGCGTCCCGGAATCCGCCCCGAACCGCACCCGGCCGATCAGTTCGACCAGTTCGCCGAGGCGCCGCTGGTCGACCCGGGTGAAGATCTGGGGGAGGGCGCCGTCCAGCGACGGGTTGGCGCGCATGACGGCGCCCATCGCCGCGTCGATCCGCTCACCGATGTCCCCGGCGGCGGGGGAGAGGTCCGCCCACCGCGCCCCGTCCGGTACCCGGAAGGCCCCGTCCCCGGACGAGTCGGACACGTACTTGAGGAACACGAGCCCGAGGACGAAATCTCTGTACTGCGCCGCGTCGACGGATCCGCGCAGCTTGTCGGCGGCCTTCCAGAGGACGTCGCCGTTCCAGAGGACATCGCCTTTCTTAAGGACATCGCCTTTCTTAAGGACATCGCCTTTCTTGAGGACACCGTCCATCCGCGTGACTTTAGCGCTCGGCCCGCCACGCCGGCGGGACGCCGTCGATGGACGGAGAGCCGGTGCGGTGCGAGGCTGCGGACGTGATGGTCGTGGGCGTCCTGGCGGTGGCGGCGCTGGCCGGATGGCTGTACCTGGCGTTCGCGCACGGCGGCTTCTGGCGGACGGGACCAGGACTGCCCGACGCGCCGGAACCGGACGAGTGGCCCGAGGTCGTGGCCGTCGTCCCCGCCCGCGACGAGGCTGCCGTCCTCCCGGAGACGCTTCCGACCCTGCTCGCCCAGCGGTACCCGGGCGCCTTCCGCGTGGTCCTGGTCGACGACGCGAGCAGCGACGGCACCGCCCGGACGGCCGCCGCCCTGGCGGACGGCGACCCGGCCCTGACGATCGTGCCCGCGAGGGAGCGGCCGGAGGGATGGGCGGGCAAGGTCTGGGCGATGTCGGAGGGCGTCCGGGCGGCGGGCGAACCCGGCTTCCTGCTCTTCACCGACGCCGACATCGCCTACGCCCCCGGCACCGTGGACGGGCTCGTGCGCGCCGCGGTGGCCGGACGCCGCGACCTGCTGTCGCAGATGGCGACGCTCAGCACCCGCACGGGCTGGGAACGCGTCGTCGTTCCCGCCTTCGTCTACTTCTTCGCCCAGCTCTACCCGTTCCGCCGCGTCGGCCGCGACGGGGCGCGCACGGCCGCGGCCGCGGGCGGCTGCATGCTCGTGCGCCGCGCCGCCCTCACCAGGGCGGGGGGCCTCGACCGGATCCGCGGCGCGCTGATCGACGACGTGGCGCTGGGACGGCTGCTCAAGCGCGCGGGCGGGCGGTGCCGCCTCGATCTCAGCCGCGACGTCGTCAGCCGCCGCCCCTACCCGCGCCTCGCCGACCTCTGGGCGATGATCGCCCGCAGCGCCTACCACCAGCTGCGCTACTCGCCCGTCCTGCTCGCCGCGACCGTCGCCGGCCTGCTGCTCCTCTACGCGGTCCCGCCCGCCGCGACGGTCGCGGGCCTGGTCGCGGGCCCGCCCGGCGCCGGCGCGCCCGCCCTCGCGGCGGGCGGGCTCGCCTGGGCGCTCATGGCGGCCACCTATGCGCCGATGCTGCGCTTCTACGGCCTGTCGCCGCTGCGCGCCCCGGCCCTGCCGCTCGTGGCCCTGCTGTACGCGGCGATGACGCTCGACTCCGCCCGCAGGCACCGCGCCGGGCGGGGCGGCGCCTGGAAGGGGCGGACCGTGCCGGAGGGGGCTCCGCCGGGGCGGACTTTGTCAGGACGGCACAAATCCGGTGCCGCCGATGCGTCCCGCGCGACATTGGAGTAAGTGTCCAATTACGTTACTGTCGGGTGGCCGTCACGCCGGCGGCAGCGGCGAAGACTCCGCCGCCACGTCGAAGGGTTACCCGCCATGTCCCTCACCGTTCGCCGGGTCGTGCGCGCCGCGCTGGCGTCGTGCCTCGGCCTCGCCATGACGGCGGCGGCCCTGCAGGGCACCGCCGCCGCGGCGCCGCAGGACGCCAAGCCCCCGGCCGAGGACCCGTTCTACCAGCCGCCCTCTCCGCTCCCGGCGGGCGCGCCCGGTGACGTCATCCGGTCGCGGCCCGCGGTGTTCACCGTCGACCCGGTCGGCCACTCGCCGTACGCGGGCGTCAGGTCCTGGCAGGTGCTGTACCGGTCGGAGACGGTGCAGGGGCAGCCGACCGCCGTCTCGGGCATGGTCCTCGTCCCCACCAAGGAGTGGACGGGCGAGGGCGAGAGGCCGCTCGTCTCCTACGCCGTCGGGACGCGTGGACTCGGCGACGCCTGCGCCCCGTCCTACACCCTCACCCAGGGCATGGACTACGAGGAGCTGTTCATCGCCGACGCGCTCAGCCGCGGCTGGGCCGTCGCCGTCACCGACATGGAAGGGCTCGGCACCCCGGGCCGGCACACCTACGAGGTCGGCGGCTCCCAGGGCCGGGCCCTGCTGAACGTCGCCCGCGCCGCGCAGCGCCTCCCGGACGCCGGGCTCGGCGGCTCGCCGGTCGGCCTCTGGGGCTACTCGCAGGGCGGCACCACCGCGGGCTGGGCGGCGGAGCTGGCGAACACCTACGCCCCCGAACTGGAGATCAAGGGCGTGTTCGCGGGCGGCGTCCCGGCGGACCTGCAGGCCGTCGCCAAGAGCCTGGACGGCTCCCCGTTCGTCGCGCTCATGTTCATGGCCGCCGTCGGCTACGACGCCGCCTACCCCGAGCTCGACCTGGCCAAGTACCTCAACGACAGCGGCCGCGAGCTGCTGGCGAAGGCCCAGGACATGTGCCTGGTCAGCTTCGACGGGCCCCTCACGGTCGTGCAGACCGCGTTCAAGCACATCAGCGACTACACGACCAGCGACCCGCTGGCCACCCCCGAGTGGCAGCGGCGCCTGGACGCCAACAAGCTCGGATCCACCGCCCCGAGCGCCCCGGTGCTCCAGACGCAGGCCGTCTACGACGAGATCATCCCCGCCGGTCAGGCCGACACCCTCCACAAGGCGTGGTGCGCGAAGGGCGCCAACGTCACCTGGAAGACCTACACCTTCGCCGAGCACGCCACCGGCATGCTCTGGAGCGAGCCCGACGCGATGGCGTTCCTCGGCGACCGCTTCGCGGGCAAGCCGGTCACCGGCAACTGCGCCGCCTGATCCCTTGCCTGCAGGGCGATCCCGCGCCCACGGCCAGAGGGCCATCCCGCTCCGCAGGGGGCAGGATGGCCCTATGGATCTGGTGGAGTTCCTCCGCGCACGGCTGGACAGGGACGAGCAGACGGCCCGCGCCTGCTCCGGCGCCCCCTGGAAGGCGGCACCCTCCGGCACGGTCAGCACCGGCGATCCCGGCACGGACGATCCCGCCTTCGTCGCGACGGCGGAGAACGGCGCGTACGCCGAGCACATCGCCCGCCACGACCCGGCCCGCGCGCTCGCCGAAGTGTCCGCCAAGCGCCAGATCGTCGACGACTACGAGAAGCAGTCCTGGATCCTCGGCCAGGGCCACCGCACCCCCGAGCTCGACGCGGCGCAGGCCGTCCGCGAGACGGTCCTGCGCCTCCTCGCCCTGCCCTACGCCCACCACCCCGCCTACCGGGAGGAATGGCGGCCCTAGGCGTCGGTGATCAGCGCGGGGTGGCCCGGGTCGTCCACCTTCAGGACGACGTCGGCGGTCCGCACCGGCTCGACCTCGGAGTCGTAGCGCGCGTAGGCGGGAAGAGTCCATGCCTCGTCGCGCGCCGTGCGGCGCGCCAGCGCCCCGCGCGACAGGGACAGGTGGACGGTGAGCTCGAACGGCAGCCCCCGTCCGAGCAGCAGCGAGCCGTCCAGCAGCAGGACCCCGCCGGGCCGGACGCTCACGTAGTCGGCCCTCGTCGCCCTGTCGAGCGCCGCGTCCCACAGGCTGGGCAGGACCCTCCCCGTGCCCGACGGCTCCAGCGGCCCCAGCGCCTCCCGGACGAGCCCACTCACGTCGAGCCACTCGTCGTAGAAGAGGTCGGGGTCGTCCCGCCCGTGCTCGTAGCGCAGGGACGCCGGCCGCAGGAAGTCGCGCGCGGACGCCCTCACGACGTCCCGTCCCAGAGCGCGCAGGGGAGAGACGAGGGCGTCGGCCAGGTCCGAAGGCGCCGCGGGCGGCGCCCCGTCGATCGCCACCCGCGACCAGGAGCCGGTCCCGGACGCCGTGATCCGGTCGGCCAGCTCCTCGACCACCAGAGACGGCGAGATCGGTCGTGCGCGCATCACCTCATCCTGCCCGCAACCCCGGGCGCGCCTGACACACCGGCCCCTCGGAATGTAACCTCGGTACCGGGCCGAGAGGCGCTGCAACGGGCGAGAGCCCGCCACGCTCGGCCCGAGACACCTGATTCCGCAAGGGCGCCTCCCAGATGCCATGGGAGGTGCTCGAAAAAAATGACCCAGACTCCATTGCGCGAACTTCTTGAGCAGCGGATCGCAGTGCTGGACGGCGCGTGGGGCACGATGCTCCAGGGCGCGGGCCTGGCCCCCGCCGACTACCGCGGCGACCTCGTGGGCGACGACCACCCCAAGGACGTCACCGGCGACCCCGACCTGCTGAACCTCACCCGCCCCGACGTGATCCTGGACGTCCACCGGCAGTACCTGCGGGCCGGCGCCGACATCACGACGACCAACACCTTCACCGCGACCAGCATCGGGCAGGCCGACTACGGCCTTGAGGGCCTGGTCCGGGAGATGAACGTGCAGGGCGCCCGGCTGGCCCGGCAGGCCGCCGACGAGTTCGGCGGCCGCTACGTCGCCGGCTCCATCGGCCCGCTGAACGTCACGCTCTCGCTGTCCCCGCGGGTCGACGACCCGGCCTACCGCGCCGTCACGTTCGACCAGGTCAAGGACGCCTACGCCGAGCAGATCGGCGCGCTCGCCGAGGGCGGCGTCGACCTGCTGCTGATCGAGACGATCTTCGACACGCTGAACGCGAAGGCCGCGATCGCCGCCGCCCGCGAGGTCGCCCCGCACCTGCCGCTGTGGATCTCGGTGACCATCGTCGACCTGTCCGGCCGGACGCTCTCCGGGCAGACCGTCGAGGCGTTCTGGCGGTCGATCGAGCACGCCGAGCCGCTGGTCGTGGGCGTGAACTGCTCGCTCGGCGCCGACGAGATGCGCCCCCACGTGGAGGAGCTCGCGCGCCTGGCCGGCACCTACACCGCCTGCCACCCGAACGCGGGCCTGCCGAACGCCTTCGGCGGCTACGACGAGACCCCGGAGGAGACGGCCCGCAAGGTCGGCGAGTTCGCCGCGTCCGGCATGGTCAACGTCGTCGGCGGCTGCTGCGGGACGGGCCCCGAGCACATCGCCAGGATCGCCGAGGCGGTGCGGGGCGTCGGCTCCCGCGAGGTCGTCCGGCCCGGCGCGGCGAGCCGGTTCAGCGGCCTGGAGCCGTTCGCGATCGGCGCCGACACCGGCTTCGTGATGATCGGCGAGCGCACCAACGTCACCGGCTCCAAGAAGTTCCGCAAGCTCATCGAGGCGGGCGACCACCAGGCCGCCGTGGACGTGGCGCTCGACCAGGTGCGCGGCGGCGCGAACCTGCTCGACGTCAACATGGACGCCGACCTGCTCGACAGCGAGCGGGAGATGACGACGTTCCTCAACCTCATCGCCACCGAGCCCGAGGTCGCCCGCATCCCGATCATGGTCGACAGCTCGCGGTGGAGCGTGCTGGAGGCGGGGCTGAAGACCGTCCAGGGCAAGGGCGTCGTCAACTCCATCAGCCTCAAGGAGGGCGAGGGCCCGTTCCTGGAGCAGGCCCGCCGCATCCGCGACTTCGGCGCCGGCGTCGTCGTCATGGCCTTCGACGAGACGGGCCAGGCCGACACCACCGAGCGCAAGGTGGCGATCTGCGCCCGCGCCTACGACCTGCTCACCCGGGAGGTCGGGTTCCCGGCCGAGGACATCATCTTCGACCCGAACGTCCTCGCCGTCGCGACCGGCATCTCCGAGCACAACGGCTACGCCAAGGCGTTCATCGACGCGCTGCCCCTCATCAAGGAGCGCTGCCCGGGCGCCCGCACCAGCGGCGGCATCTCCAACCTGTCGTTCTCGTTCCGGGGCAACGACGTCGTCCGCGAGGCGATGCACTCGGCGTTCCTGTTCCACGCCGTCCGGGCCGGCCTCGACATGGGCATCGTCAACGCCGGGCAGCTCGCCGTCTACGAGGACATCCCCGCCGACCTGCTCGAACTGGTCGAGGACGTGCTGTTCGACCGCCGTCCCGACGCCACCGACCGGCTCGTGTCGTTCGCCGAGAACGTCAAGGGCGAGCGGACCAGGCGCGAGGTCGACCTGTCCTGGCGCGACGCCCCGGTCGCCGCCCGCCTCTCCCACGCCCTCGTGCACGGCATCATCGACTTCATCGAGGAGGACACCGAGGAGGCCCGCCAGGAGGCCGAACGCCCCCTCGACGTCATCGAGGGCCCGCTGATGGACGGCATGAAGGTCGTCGGCGACCTGTTCGGCTCCGGCAAGATGTTCCTCCCCCAGGTCGTCAAGAGCGCCCGCGTGATGAAGCGGTCGGTCGCCTACCTGGAGCCCTTCATGGAGAAGGAGAAGCAGGAGGCGCTCGCCGCCGGCCGCGTCCAGAGCGACCGCGGCCAGGGCAAGATCGTCCTCGCGACGGTCAAGGGCGACGTGCACGACATCGGCAAGAACATCGTCGGCGTCGTCCTCGGCTGCAACAACTACGACGTCATCGACCTCGGCGTCATGGTCCCCGCCGCCAAGATCCTGGAGACCGCCGTCCAGGAGGGCGCCGACGCCATCGGGCTGTCCGGGCTGATCACCCCGTCCCTGGACGAGATGGTCTCCGTGGCCGCCGAGATGGAGCGCCGCGGCATGCGGCTGCCGCTGCTGATCGGCGGCGCCACCACGTCCCGTCAGCACACCGCCGTGAAGATCGCGCCCGCCTACGACGCGACGACCGTGCACGTCCTGGACGCCTCCCGCGTCGTCGGCGTCGTCTCCGACCTGCTCGACGACAAGCGCGCCGCGGCGCTGGACGCCGCCAACCGCGAGGAGCAGGCCCGGCTGCGCGAGCAGCACGAGAACAAGCAGCGCCGCCCCCTGCTCACCATCGAGCAGGCCCGGGAGAACCGGGAGCGGGTCGACTTCGGCGACCTGCCGGCGCCTGACTTCACCGGCGTGCGGATCGTCCGCCCGGAGATCTCCGCGATCCGCGAGATGATCGACTGGCAGTTCTTCTTCCTGGCCTGGGAGCTGAAGGGCAAGTACCCGGCGATCCTCGACCAGCCCGTCGCGCGCGAGCTGTTCGACGAGGGCAACGAGCTGCTCGACCAGATCATCGCCGACGGCGCGTTCGAGGCCCACGGCGCCTACGGCTTCTGGCCCGCGCACTCCGACGGTGACGACATCATCCTGCCCGGCGCCGCGCGCTTCCCGATGCTGCGCCAGCAGACGTCCAAGCCCGCGGGGCGCCCCAACCGCTGCCTCGCCGACTACATCGCCCCGTCCGGCGACCACCTCGGCGGCTTCGCCGTGACGATCCTCGGCGCCGAGGACCTCGCCGCCAAGTACGAGCACGACAACGACGACTACAAGTCGATCATGGTGAAGGCCCTCGCGGACCGCCTCGCCGAGGCGTTCGCCGAGTACGTCCACCTGGAGGCCCGCCGCGCCTGGTTCGAGCCGGACGCCGACCCCGCCCTGGAGGACCTCCACGCCGAGCGGTTCCGCGGCATCCGCCCCGCCCTCGGCTACCCGGCGAGCCCCGACCACAGCCTCAAGCAGACCCTGTTCGACCTGCTGGACGCGGGCCGCCTCGGCATGAAGCTCACCGAGTCGTACGCGATGGCCCCGGCCGCCAGCGTCAGCGGCCTGATCTTCGCCCACCCGGCGTCGCGCTACTTCACGGTCGGGCGCGTCGGCAGGGACCAGATCGAGGACTACGCCCGCCGCTGCGAGCTCCCGGTCGCGGAGGTCGAGCGCTGGCTCGCCCCCAACCTCGCCTACGACCCGTCCTGACGGTTCGGACCGGCCATTGCCCGGTGACGTCCACGGGACCGCGGATGTCACCGGGCAGTGGGATCATGCTCGCGTGGAGATACAGGCACTGATCGACCAGTTGGCCGGGCCCGACGGCAAGGCGGCGGCCGACGCCCTCGCGGCCGCCGGCGAGCCCGCCGTCCGACCCGTCCTGGCCGTCCTGTGCGACGAGGACTCCCCGGTCGACTGGGCCACCAGCGCCACCGTCCTGCGGCGCATCGGTCTTCCCGCACTCGCCCCCCTGGTCGAGGCCATGGCGGCCGCGCCCACCGACGAGGTCTCCCGCCGCTGCGGCTGGGCCCACTGCGGCCTGAAGATCGAAGATCTGGCGGCCTTCCTTCCCGGCCTGAGCCACCCGAGCCCCAAGGTCCGCGCGAACACCGCCTACGTCCTGCAACTCAAGGGAGAGGCGGCCCTCCCGCACGCCCCCTCCCTCCTCGCCCTCCTGGACGACCCCGACCCCGACGTCCGGCAACGCGTCGCCTGGGCCCTTGGGGAGATCGGCCCGGGCGTCGTCCCGCACCTGCGCCGGATCCGCCGCTCCCGGGGTGCCGTCCGCCGCCGCGCCCTGGAGGTCCTCGCCGCGGTCGGCGGCCCGTCCGCGCTCGACGAACTCGACCGGGCCCTCGTCCGGCGGCTGATCCGTTCCAAGCTCGCCACCGAGACGCCCGAACCCATGCACCTGTGCGGCACCTGGTACGCCGTCCCCACCGGCGACCGGGACGCCGTCCTCGACGCCTTCGGCCTCTCCGATCCCGAGCCGGTCACGATGCGGCTCGGCGCGTCCGCCTGGAACCACGACCACCACGCCTGGAGCGGTGACCACCGCTCCTGCCGCCGCGTCTACGTCACCCCGCGCCTGGACGGCTGGACCCTCGTCTTCGGCGACCCCTTCCCCGACCACGAGGACGACATCGACGCCGCCGCGGTCCAGGACCGCTGCCGCGACCTGAGCCGCCGGTTCGGGGCGGCCCACTGGTACGGCGCGAGCTGCGGCGACGAGTGGACGGCCTGGTGCGTCGCCGAGGACGGCGGCCTCGTCCGCTACTACGACGTCTTCGAGCCGGACGACCAGATCGGCTCCCACCCCGCCGAGGACGGCTACGTCCTCCCGCACGACGACGCCTTCCCCGACGACGCCTTCGACGGCGTCGAGCTCAACGACAGCGCCGCCTTCCAGGCCCGCTACTTCCAGGTCAAGAAGGACCTCGGCATCCCCGACGAGTGCCACGCCACCAGCTTCGCGGCCCGCGCCTCGGTCGACCCGTCCGCGCTGGGCCCGCAGACGTCCGTCCAGGGGCACGGCGTCCTGGCCTTGACCTCCTGCGGCCTCCGCCACGGTCACCCCCCGGGCGCCCTGGAGATCTGACCCGGCGGGCGTCGGTAGGATCACCTGCCGATGGGAATCGAGATGGTCGCGGTCCCTCCGGGGACGGTGACGCTGTCGGACCGGCGGACGCGGAGCAGCTGGCCGGTCGACCTCGCGCCGTACCGGCTGGCGGCGTTCCCGGTCACCCAGGCGCAGTACGCGCGGGTCGTCGGTCAACGGCCGAGCACCGCACGGGGCGACCGGCTGCCCGTCGAATGCGTCTCGTGGTCGGACGCGGTGAGGTTCTGCAACGCCCTGTCCCGGCGTGAGGGGTTGGCGCCCGCGTACCGGCTCGACGCCGACGGCGAGGGCGCCGAGTGGGACGCCTCCGCCGACGGGTACCGGCTGCCGACCGAGGCCGAATGGGAGCACGCCTGCCGCGCCGGCACGAGCGGCCCGCGGTACGGCCCGCTCGACGAGATCGCCTGGTACCGCGGCAACGCCGGGGAGCACGTCCACGACGTGGGCGGCAAGCGGCCCAACGCGTGGGGCCTGTACGACATGCTGGGCAATGTCTGGGAGTGGTGCTGGGACCTCTACGACGCCGAGGTCTACGGGGCCTACCGGGTGCTCCGAGGCGGCGGTTGGTCCGACGAGCACTGGAGCTGCCGGGCGTCGGTGCGGCGCCGCAGCCACCCGACGTTCCGGATCGACGACGTGGGCCTGCGCGTGGCGCGGTCCGCCGTCCGCTGACGGCGGGCGAGGGGCCGGAGGAAAGGGCCGCCCGCGCGCGTGCATACGGCGGGTAGATCATTCGTTTTTGCAGGCCAGTGGGCGCTTTTGTCGTTTTAGTCCCGATTCCTCAGGCTATGCCGTCAGGGTCAGGGGAAAACGGCAAGGAAGCGAAGGCTGATCATGACCGAAGCGGGCAACGGGGACGGCAGCAAGGCGCAGGAACTCCCCGTCGAGCAGCTCAAGGACGCCGGCCGCGCCCTGGCCCAGGCCCTCATGGTGCGGGCGCTGGAGAAGGCGAGCGGCCAGATCGAGGGCCTGACCGAGCGGCTGGACGCCGGGAACGGCGGGGGAGTCGCCGGGAAGGCGGCGGTCAAGGGCGCGCAGAAGCTCGCTGAGGGCGAGTCGCCGCTCAAGGCCGCCCTCGGCGCGGGCGCCACCGGGGCGAAGGAGATGGTGAAGGGCAAGGTGAAGGACGCCTTCGGCGGCGGAGGAGGCAAGGACGGCAAGGGCGGCGGCCAGGGCAAGATGAAGGTCACCAACATCATCGAGGAGTTCGACGTGGGGCTGCCCCGCCGCGTCGCCTACGACCAGTGGACGCAGTTCGCCGACTACCCGAGCTTCACCAAGAAGGTCGAGAGCGTCGAGCAGGAGTCCGACGAGAAGATCAACTGGCGGGCGCAGGTCTTCCTGTCCCACCGCACCTGGGAATCGACGATCATCGAGCAGGTCCCCGACGAGCGGATCGTCTGGAAGTCCAAGGGCCCCAAGGGCTACGTCGACGGCGCGGTGACGTTCCACGAGCTGGCGCCGTCCATGACGCGGGTCCTGCTGGTGGCCGAGTACCACCCGGACGGGTTCTTCGAGAAGACCGCGAACATGTGGCGCGCCCAGGGCCGCCGCCTCCGCCTGGACTTCAAGCACATCAAGCGCCACATGATGACCAAGACGCTGCTGGAGCAGGAAGAGGTCGAGGGCTGGCGCGGCGAGATCCGCGACGGCGAGGTGGTCAAGACCCACGAGGACGCCCTCAAGGAGGAGCAGGAGGCCAAGGACCGCGAAGAGGGAGAGGAGGAGCCGACGGCGAAGCAGGACGAGGAGAAGGAGAAGCAGGAAGGCGAGAAGGAGCCGGAGGCGAAGCAGGAGGACGAGAAGGAAGAGCCCGAGGCAAAGCAAGAGGACGAGAAGGAAGAGGCCGGGGCAAAGCAAGAGGAGAAAGAGCCAGAAAGCGCCCGTGCCTAACGTCTTCGCTGGTGGAAGGCGGCGCTGAGGGGGGCATGACGTCCCCGGGACCAGGAGCGAGCATCGGGGGGAACGATGAGCGACGGCGCGTCCGGCAAGGCTGACCGCGAGCGGAACGAGTCCCGCGATGACTCGGAGGGCCTGACCGGAAGGACCATCCAGCCGGACAGGCGGGCGCAGCCCGCGGAGGGCCCTGACGTCCATCTCGACGTCCCGCAGCTCAAGGTGGAGGAGATCTCGCTGGAGGTCGAGAACCTGGAGGCGCACGTCTCGCTCGTCGCCGAGGTCCTCGACCTGCTCAAGCTGAACGTCGGCGCGGACGTGTTCCTCGGCAGGGTCAAACTGGAGATCAAGGGCGTCGAGGCGGAGGCCGAGCTCCAGGTCCGGCTGGACAACGTCGCCATCATCGTCGACCGCGTCCTGACCACCCTCGACCGCAACCCGGAGATCCTCCAGCACATCGGACGCGGCCTCGAGTCGGCCGTGAGCGACATCGGCGGCGGCACCGGCAGCGCCGTGGGCGAGGTCGGCAAGGGCGCCAGGGGCGCCGTGGAGGACGTCGGCCGCGGAGCCGGCGGCGCCGTCGAGAGCGTCGGCGAGGGCGCGGGCGGCGCGGTGAAGGACGTCGGCGAAGGTGCGGGCGGCGCGGTCAAGGAAGTCGGCAAGGGCGCGGGCGAAGGCGTCAGCGAGGTCGGCCGAGGCGCGGGCGAGGGCGTCAGCCAGGTCGGCAAGGGCACCGGACGAGCGGCCGAGCACGTGGGCGCAGGCGCAGGCGAAGGCGTAGGTGAGGCGGGCAAGGGCGCGGGCCGCGCCGCCGAACAAGTGGGCCAAGGCGCGGGCGAGGGCGTAGGCGAAGCAGGCAGGGGCGCAGGCCGGGCCGCCGGACAGGTAGGCGAGGGCGTCGGCGAGGCGGGCAAGGGCGCGGGCCGTGCCGCCGAAGGTGCGGGCGAAGGCGTCCGGGACGCCGGCAAGGGCGCCGGACAAGCCGCCGAAGCCACGGGCAAGGGCGTCGAGGCCACAGCGAGCCAAACGGCCGAAACCGCAAAAGGCGCCACCGACACGGCGACGTCCGACGACTCCGCCGGAGAAGGCAAGGAGCAGGCAGAGCCCGAAGCCTCGTCAGAGCAGGACACAGCAGGCACGGAGCCAAAGAACCCTCCCGGCCAAGACAAGGAGGCAGCGGACACCGAGAACTCCTCCAACCAGAACGAGGAACGAGCGGAGTCAGAGGACGCCTCCACCGGGGACGAGGAGGGAGCGGAATCAGGGAACTCCTCCGACCGAGACGAGGAGGGAGCGGAGTCAGAGGACTCCTCCGCGCGCGACGAGAAGAAGGCGGAGTCAGAGAACAGCTCCGACCGGGACCAGGAGAAGGCGGAGTCGGAGGATTCCCCTACCCCGAACAAGGAGGGAGCGAAGTCGGACGCCTCCTCCAGCGACGAGGACGAGCCAGAGGGCGAGAAGAACACGGACAGCGGAGCGGGCACGTCCGACGGAGAGCAGGAGATCACGGCGCTCCAAGGCGCCCTGCGCGAGACCGAGGATTCCGTTCGCGAACTCGGCAAGGCCCTCCTGCGGATGCTCTCCCAGCAAGGCACGCGCTCATGAGCCCCGGCGACCTCCCCGACGCTGAGCTCCAGCGCACGGCGGACATCCTCTTCACCGCCAAAGTGAAGGCCGACGAACTCCGCTTCGAGGTGGTCCCCGACGTCTCGGTGACGTTCACCGAGGGCTCGTCCGACGAGTCCACCTCCGGAAGCGCCCGCACCAACCTCCCAGACCAGGTCAAAAAGGAAACCACCTACCGCGACATCCAGATCGACTACGCCATAGCCGCCAGACTCCCCGACCTCGACTAGCTTCCGACTCGCTCTGCGCGGCCTGACGCTCCAGAATCGGACAGAGGCCCTTTTGTTCCTTTATGGCAGTCAAAGAGGGGCAACTCACTCATAATATCTTCGATATCTGTTTGAATATGGGTGGATAATAGATATCGATATTGGACATTCCTGCCGAGTTCCTGATCTTCTTCTCGGCATGACACGACACCTCCGATGGCGACTGGTGGTCGCGACTCTGACCGCGCCCGTGCTGCTGGGCGGCCTTGCCCATGCGGCCGAGACGGGCGCCCCGGACGGGCCGAAGACTGCCGGCGTCGCCGCCTTGGCGGGGAGCCGCGCCTCCCTCGACCTGGTCAAGACGCTGGGGGAGCTTGAGACGTCCTACGAAGGCCGTATCGGCGCGGTAGGGATCGACTTGGAGACCGGAAGAACAGTCGGCTACCGTGCCGGCGAGCGCTTCCCGTTCAACTCCATGTTCAAGGTGTTCGCGTGCGCGGCGGTGCTGCGCAAGGCGCGCACCACCGAACCGGGGCTGATGGACAAGGTGGTCCACTGGAAGCCGGCGGACATGGCCGAACTGACCACGAATTCCCCGGAGACCACCGAATACACCGACACCGGCATGACGCCGGCTCAGCTCTGCCGCGCCGGAATCACCAAGTCGGACGGTTTCGCGGGCAACACGCTCCTGAAGCAGATCGGCGGCCCGCGCGGGCTGACCAGGTTCTTCCGCTCCACAGGCGATGGGACGAGCCGCCTGGACCGTCCGGAACCCCACCTGACCGAGTGGAAGCCCGGCGAGGTGCGCGACACCACCACCCCCGCGGCGGCCGCCCGCACCTTCACCAAGCTCACCACCGGCACGACCCTCCACCCCCGCGACCGGGCGCGGCTGGTCGGCTGGCTGAAGGCCAGCCTCACCGGCACCAACCGGATCCGGGCGGGGCTTCCCAAGGACTGGACAGTCGGCGACAAGACGGGCACCGGCGGCGCGCAGAACTACGGGACCGCCGACGACATCGCGATCGCGTGGCCTCCGGGCTCGGACGCGCCGCTCGTCCTGTCCGTCTTCACCAACCGCGACCGCCCGATGGCGCACGACGACAAGGTGATCGCCTCCACCGCGACCGCGCTCGCCAAGGCACTCGACAGGCTGTGATCCGGCACCGGGATGTGACGAGGTGGGCATGATCAGAGGGACCGGGGCGCCGAGCGCCGGCGTCGCGGACGCGGGTTCGCGCGCGCCGTCCGGCTGGGCGCCCCTGGTGGTCCTGTTCCTCGTGGGGCTCGTGGACCGGATCGAGCACAACCTCCTCGCCGGCGTGCTCCCGGCCGTCCAGCGGGAATGGGGGTTCGGCGACACCGCCGCAGGCACGATCCCCACGGCGGCCGCGCTGGCCGCGGCGGTGGTGTGCCTGCCCGCCGGCTATCTGGCGGACCGGTTCAGCCGCACCCGGATCATCGCGGTGGTCGTCTTCGCCTGGGCGATCGCCACGCTGGGCTCCGGGCTGGCGACCGGGTTCGGCATGTTCTACGTGACGCGAGTGCTTCTCGCGGCGGCCGAGAACATCGACAACCCCGCCTCGGGGAGCCTCCTCGCCGACTACTATCCGCCGGTCAGCAGGGCCAGGGCGTACGGGCTCACGCGCGTCACCGCCCATCTCGGGGGGCTCGGCACGCTGCTGGGCGGGGTCCTGGCGGAGGCGTTCTCCTGGCGGACGGCGTTCCTCGTCATGACCGTGCCGGGCGTTCTCACGGCCCTGGCGGTCTTGCTGCTGCGCGAGCCGCGCCGCGGGGAACTGGACCGCCTGGTCGCCGAGGACCGCACGGCCCGGGCCCCGGCCCCGGCCACGCCCGCACCGCTGATGGACGACCCGCCGTTCTGGCGACGCCTCCGGCAGGTCCTCACCATCCCCACCCTGGGGTTCGTCTGTGCCGGGCTCTCCTTCCTCACCCTCGGCCTGGCCGGGATCTTCTACTGGCTGCCGACGCTCATGGTGCGCACCCTCGGCGTCGGCACGGGTACCGCGGGAGCGCTCAGCGGCCTGATCCCGGTCGCGGGCACGCTGACCGGCACTCTGATCGGCTCCTGGCTCGGCAGGAGATGGCACCGCACCCGCAAGGGTGGCCGGCTTCTGGCGGGCGGCGCCGGCATCACGGCGGGTTCACTGGTTCTGGCCGTCGCGCTGCCGATGGACTCGCTCGTGGCGCTCGTCGCTCTGTTCTTGCTCTCCTGCTCGCTCATGGGCATTGCGATCCCGAACCTGACGGCATGCGTGGCGGACGTGGTCCCGGCCGCCTCCCGCGGCCTCGGATTCGCTGTCCTGCAACTGCTCATCACGGGCGGTGGCGCTTTCGGCTCCCTGGTGGTCGGCGTCGCCTCGGACCGGTTCGGGTCGCTGCTCTCCGGGATGTACGTCCTGCTGGTCCCGACGGTCGCCGGCGGGCTCCTCACGCTGCGGGCGAGGACGTCGTTCGAACGCGACGCCCGCGAGGTCCTGGACCAGGCCGCCGCGGGCGGCCCTGCGGCACGTCCCAGGAGATCGTCCCGGTGACGGCCGGGACGATTACTCGACCAGATGTTCGAGAATCGGGGATGCGGTGCCGCCCCGGGGTCTAGGGTCGCGGCGTGGCGAACGTCGAAGGTACTGAGCCCTGCGGTGGGTTCTGGGCTGATACCGCCCGGATCCTGGACGGTTATCTGGCCGAGGTGCCGACGCATGCGCTGGTGATGAAGGTCGCCGAGGAGGTCGGCGAGGTCGTCGAGGCCTATCTCGGGATGACCGGCGGCAATCCTCGCAAGGGCGTCCACAAGACCGTTGCGGACGTCCTGGACGAGTTGGCCGACGTGATCCTGTCCGCCGCCGTGCCCATGGTCGACCTGGCCGGTGGCCCTGAACAGGCCGGACGGCACCTGGCCAGGCGGCTCGGTGTCGTGTCCGCCCGCGAAGTCGCCGGGGGAGCTGCGAACGGCTGGCATGGCTCGTTCATCGCGCCGCACGTCTTGCTGCGGCGCGAGGACGGAGCGGTGCTGATGCTGCGCCGCTTCAACACCGGCTACCGCGACGGCTGGCTGTGCCCGCCCGCCGGGCGCATCGAGCCCGGCGAAGACGTCCTGGCGGCGGCGATCCGCGAGGCCCGGGAAGAGACCGGCGTGACGCTGCGTCGCGACGATGCCGAGTTCTGCCACGTCATGCACCGCACCGCCGCGTCATTGCCCGGCCCCTGCCACGCGGTCAGCGACTACTGGTTCACCTTTCAGCATTGGGCGGGCGAACCGCACGCGGCCGAACCCGACAAGGCTTCGGAAGCGCTGTGGATCGATCCGGCGGCTCCACCGCCCGACCTGATCCCTCACTGCGCGCAGGCCCTCGCAGCCATCGGCCGCGGGGAAACGTTCAGCGTCCACGGGTGGAAGGAATCCCGCTGAGTCAGCGCAGCAGTGTGTTGCGCAATGTGATGCCGTGCAGAAGGCGCAGCCTGCGCAACTCGTAGTGGGCGAGGGCGGACACCGTCACCGGCGCTCCCAGTATCAGCACGAAGGCCAAGAGGGGCGGAACTCCCTTGAAGGAGTCATCGAACACGTTGACCACGGCCATCACCCAGGCCGCCGACACGCTCACCAGGGGCGGCACCACCTCGTGGATGTCGGCCGTCCGGAACACGTTGGTCAGGGAGAGGACGATGCCGTAGAGGGTGAAGGGGAGCATCCAGAGGAAGAGGACCACGCCCGCGGGGATCATGACCACCGGCCCGGCCGCGTCACGCACACCCTCCAGATCGGGGACGGCCGCGAGCACGAACGTGAACATGGAGCCGAACATCGCGCCGACCGCGATCAGGGGGTAGCGGAGCCGGCGCGCGAACGCGCCGCGGTTCGGCGGCCGGGCGGCCACCACGAAGCCCCCGACGACCAAGGGCAGGACGCACGTGAGGATCAGGACGTTGATCCAGGCGTCGCCGAACCGCTCGCTCGCCAGTTCCTTGGGGGCGGTGACCCTGTAGACGGCGGCCACGGCGAGCGTCACCACGATGCCCGCCCAGGCGCGGGCGACCTGCAACTTCCGGACGCGCGCGTCGACGATCAGGTCCGGCCGCGAGGGCCGGAACACCTTCTGCGCGACGCGGAACGGGTTCACCTTCCGGATGCCCCGTCCCATCCGCGACGGCGGAGGCGGCGGGGGCGGCTGGAATCCCGGGGGCGGTTGGTATCCCGGGGGCGGATACGGCGGGTGCGGGGGCGGAGGCTGCGGCGGGTAGGGACGCTGCGGGTAAGGCGGGTAAGGCTGATAGTGGGGCGGCGGTGCCCCGTATCCGGGGTGAGGCGGCTGACTCTGCGGCGGAATCGGGGGCGGCCTGTGCCCACCGGGTCCCCATGACGGACCACCGGGACCTGTCACCAAGGGCTCCTCAGGGGTGTCGCTGTGGACGTCCGATACACCGGCCCGGCACGGGCCCGGGTCCATGGTGCATGAGCTGGCCGAATCCGTGTAGGGGAGTCGACCCGAACGTTAGATGCGGCCGGGGCGCCGTCTGTTCAGGCGCCGTCGCGTTCGTCCGTGAGCGCGGCGTGCCGCCGTCATGACCCCTCCCCAGGGCGGCGGCACGCCGCGTACTCGATGTTCGGGGGGAAGGACACGGGCGGATGCGCCACCAGACCCACTTTCCGCAGGCCGGGCCACAAGTGACGCCGCTTGGTGACGAGTGGGGGGACGACGAGAAGCGCGGAAGGACGTGGGGGGCCTGGCATGGCCAGGCCCCCGGGGTGCGGGACCCGGCCGGTGCCGAGCCCCGCGAGTGGATCAGTCGTCTGCCGCGGCCTTGGCCAGGGCCAGAGCCTCGGTCACGGCCGTGTCCTCGGCCCTGGCCTCGGCCATGACGTCGAGGATGCCGACGGCCATGCCCGCGACGATGCCGCAGAAGACGGGCAGGTAGTGCCAGACGAAGAGGTTCCCGCTGGCGATGTCGAGGCCGGCGAGGCTGGAGCCGGCCATGGCGAGGCTCGCGGCGACTCCGACGACGGCGGCGGTGACGGCGGTCCGGAAGGCCCGCCGCTGCCGGCCGGCCGTGACGGGGGCGCAGGCGCCCAGCAGGACGCCGCAACCGCCGCAGATGGTGCCGTAGAAGGCGCCGAAGACGGCACCGGAGACGAGGTAGTCGAGGTCGGTGGAGTCGGCGGCCCCCATCCAGCTCGGGCCCATGGCGATGCCCTCGACGACGGCGCCGAGGACGGCGCCCATGACGATCGAGATCATTCGGATCTTCTTCGTCGTGACCCGCCGGTACAGGTCCGTCGAACCCTGCCGAACCTTCTTCCAGACCCGCTGGCACAGGTCCGGCGCACCCGACAGCGTCTTCCGGAGCAGCTGAAGCTTCTTCATGGTTTTCCCCTCTTTGGGTCAGGGTGCGCGTGCCTCGCACGCGCAACCGGGTTGTTTGTCGAGCGCTCGTGGATTCACCACGGCGCTTGGGTCATACCGTGCCGAGCGTCGCCCTCCTCGCAATCGATCAGGTGCTCTTCGGACGGGTACATCCCTCGGGGGGCGGGCGCCGCACCGGCCGGCCCTGGTGATGAGTTGACGCGTCCGAAGCCGTCACACATATGACGGGACACGACGAGCCGGAAGGATGACGTGATGGGTGCGGACATGCGGTCGGAGGAGCCGGGCGTGAGCGGGCTGGGCGAGGTCGACGAGCCGGCGTTCACGGGGCTGGCGGAGCGGCATCGGCGAGAACTGCACGTGCACTGCTACCGGATGCTCGGGTCGTTCGAAGACGCCGAGGACACCGTGCAGGAGACGTTCCTGCGGGCCTGGCGGCGGCGGGAGACCTTCGAGGGACGGTCGACGTTCCGGGCCTGGCTGTACCGGATCGCCACCAACGCCTGCCTGGACCTGCTCGCCAAGCGCCGCCCGGAGCCCGCGACCGGCGGCGAGGCGCCGTGGCTGCAGCCCTACCCCGACCGGCTGCTCGACGAGCTGCCCGCGGCCGACGCGGACGAGCCGGAGGCCGTCGCCGTCGCGCGGGAGACGATCGAGCTGGCGTACCTGGTCGCGGTGCAGCACCTGGCGCCGCGCCCGCGGGCCGTGCTGATCCTGCGGGACGTTCTCGGCTGGCCGGCGAAGGACGTCGCGGAGCTCCTCGGGAACTCCGTCAACTCCGTGAACAGCATGCTGCAGCGGGCCCGCGCCGGCATGCGGGAGCACCTGCCCGCCGAGCGGCAGCACTGGACCGGCGGCGAGGACGACGCCGGGACGCGCGAGCTGGTGCGCCGCTTCACCGAGGCCAGTGTGGCCACGGACGTCGACGGGCTCGCCGCGCTGCTGCGGGACGACGTCCGCTGCTCGATGCCGCCCACGCCGGGCCTGCACGTCGGCCGCGACGCGGTGGTGAAGGACTGGGTCGATGACGGCTTCGAGCGCCTGACGGGCCTGCGCGCCGTCCAGACCTCCGTGAACCGGCAGCCCGCCGTCGCCTTCTACCTCTGGCGGGAGCGGGAAGGCGCGTACCTGCCGCTGACGATCGACGTCCTGCGCGTCACCGGCGGGGCGGTCACCGAGATCGTCATCTTCCACGACGACCGGTTCCCGAGTCTCGGGCTGCCGGAGCGCCTGCCGGCGGACGGCACGGAGTAGTCCCGGTGCGAACGCTCGCGCTGCGCGGCGGCGGGCGGGTCGCAGTGATCGCGGCGGAGTGGCACGACGCGTTCCTCGTCGTCACCCACGGGCGGGTGCAGCTGGAACTGCGCGACGGCGAGCCAGGACCGGTCCTCGGACACGACGCCGGGTTCTGGCTCCGCGGCACCGGTGTCCGTGCCCTGCGCAACCCCGGCCGGCGCACGGCGAGGGTGCGCGTCGTCACCCCGAAGCCAGCACCGTCACAGGCCGGTCACCACACCCCGTACGCCAGTTATCGAACGCGGAGAAACGACATGAACATGAATGACACCGGGGTCGCCGCAGGCCGGGCCTCGGGCCGAACCGGCCGCATCCGCCGACTCGCCGTCACCGGCCTCGTCGCCACGCTCGCGGCGATGGCGGCCACCACCCTCGCCGCCGCGCTTGCCCAGGCCGCCGGCGTCGACTTCGAGATCCCCGATGGCGGCGAATCGATTCCGTTGCCAGGATTCGCCGTGGTGACCGGCTTCTTCTCGATCGTGGGCACCGTCATCGCCGTCGCTCTTCTTCGCTGGAGCGCGCGCCCCGCCGAGCGATTCGTGTGGACGGCATTGTCGCTGACCGCGATCTCGCTGGTCCCGCCCTTCCTCGCCGGGGCCGGCACCGCCACGACCACGACCCTCCTCGGGCTGCACCTCGTCCCCGCGACGGTGATGATCCCCACCCTGGCGAGGAGCCTCCGCACCCGAACCGACTGACGTTCCGGCAACGGAACAACGTGCGGCTTCACGACCCTTTTCTGCAGTCGAGGGAAGAAGCGAACGGGGGGCCTGGCGATGCCAGGCCCCCCGTGAGCTCGGCCGGGCGGGGTGCCAGGCCGTGAGTGGGTCAGTCGTCGACGTCGCCGTCGTCGGCGTCGTCGGCGTCGTCGGTGTCGGTGTCGTCGGCGTCGACGGCGGCGACGGCGGCGACGAGGATCCCCGCAGCGTAACTGCCGAGGCCGCAGAAGACGGCGCCGACGGTGACGTCACCGAAGGGATCGGGGACGCCGGCGACGGACAGGCCGAAGGCGGCCATGGCGACGCATGCGACGCAGGCGGCGACCCCGATGAAGAGGACGCCACCGGCGATGTAGATGGTGAGCTTCCGCTCGCCGTCCCAGTCGTAGCGGCTGAAGGCTCTGAAGCAGGCGCCGACGAGGCCGCAGATGGCGCCGATGACGATGCCGGTGATGACCTTGGCGCCGAGGTAGCCGAAGTCTCCGAACTCCATGGGGTCGAGCCCGTCGTGCCACAGGTCCGCGAGGACGACGGCGTAGTCCAGGCCCTGGATGACGGCTCCGGTGATGGCGCCGTAACCGGCACCCACAGCGAGCGAGCTCCGACGCGTGTTCATGGTGTTACCCCCTGTTTGGGTCAGGGTGCGCGTGCCTCGCACGCGCACCGGGTTGTTTGTTGGGGCCCTCGTGCTTCACCACGGCCCTTGGGCTTCTACCGTGCCGAGCAAAATCCTCCCGGCAACGCCCGGCGCGATCTGTACCGCGTCTCGCGATCGGTCGGTGACCGGGGCGAGCCGGTGCATGGCTTCACGGGGGCGGCGCGCCGCGTACTCGGCATCGCCTGGACAGGTCACGGGTGGATGCGCGACCAGATCCACTTGCCGCCGGCCGGGTCTCCCGTGACGCCGCACTGGCTCGACAGCGCCTGGACGATGTGAAGGCCCCAGCCGCCGTTGTCGTCGAACGCCTCCTCGGAGAGGTCGAGGTCTTCGAGGGTGAGTTCCTTCATCGGCTTGGCCTGGGGGAGGGCGAAGTCGGCGTCCCAGACGGCGATGACGATGCCGTGCGCGTCCCGGCTGAGCTGGAGGCGGATCTCCTTGTGCGGCGTCTGCCGGGCCGCGTTCGTGACGAGCTCCGAGACCACGAGAAGCGCATTGTCGAGAATGTGAGAATAGCTCCAATTGCGGATTCTCGCGTCCACGAGCGTACGTGCCAGCCCCACTGCGGACGGTGTGCCCATAAGGGGCATAAGTAGATCTCTGGCGGCCGCCGTCATCATCGCCCCGGTCTCGCTTGGGATTTCGGATTCATGTGGCAAGGGTCGCTGGCTCAATCTACGGTTTCCTTGTTATCGGGAGAACTGAAAACAGGAGGAACGATGCCGATCGTCCGCGACCCTCTCGACCCCAAGATCTCCATGTGGCACTTCCTGGCCTTCTGCATGCGCTTCTTCAGAGAAAAGATGGGGCTGTCGCTGACCCAGTGTGGCGAGATCATCGGCGTCGCTCGCTCGACTGTTTCCAATCTGGAAGCGGGACGGCGGCGTCCACAGGACGATCAAATGCGTCTGCTTGACAATGCATACGGAACTGGGGTGCTTTTCCAGGTTCTACTTTGGTTTGCCCGAATGGCGCATGATCCGGACTGGGCTCGTCAGATCGACAAGTACGAGGAGGAAGCTGTCTCGATCAAGACCTACCACGGTCAGGTCGTCCCGCTTGCGCTACAGACAGACGACTACACCTGGGCTTACGTCAAGGCGAGCAAGTTCAAGGACCTGGACGCGATCATGGCGATCCGCACCGCGAAGAAGAGGGCGTACTGGCAGAAGGGTGACTCGCTTCTCACGTGGACGGTGATCGATGAGGCTGTCCTGGCCCGCCCGGTTGGTGGGGTGGAGGTCATGACGAGGCAGCTGGAACACCTGTTGAAGTTGGCCGAACTGCCGCACGTGAGCTTGCGAGTCATTCCTTTCTCGTCAGGGGAGCACATGGGCGTCGATGGGTCCATGCAGATCATCGGCCTGGAGGACCGAGACGTCGCTTACTCTGCAGCTCAGAACGGAGGACGGTTGATCGAATCACCTCGCGAGGTTCGTGAGCTGTCCGTTATGTTCGATCGCATCGGCGTGAAGGCTGCTCCAGAGGAAGCCTCCCGACAGATCATCAAGCGGTACTTGGAGAGCTACGCATGATCGTGAGATGGCGCAAGAGTTCCTATACCGGTGGGGCGAACGACAATCAGTGTGTTGAGCTGGGACGACTTGCGCCGGGGGCTGGGATCGGGGTGCGGGACAGCAAGGACCCGGGCGGGGGCCACCTCACGCTCTCCAGCGTCCAGTTCGCCCGTCTGATCGACCAGATCAAGCAGGACTCGGCCCGCTGACCAGCCTCGCGTGACTCGCGTAAGTGGCGGCGACAGGGCAGCCCGTCCGACCCGGATAGGGGAAGAGACGAGAACGGGGAGCCTGGCAGTGCCAGGCTCCCCGTCGAACGAGGCCCGAGAGGTACCGGGCTTCGCAGGGGGGTCAGTCGTCGGCGCGGACGGCGCGGACGGCGCCGACCACGACTCCCGCGGCCATGCCGCTGATGGTGGTGAGAACGATCCCGAGGTTGCTGGACAGTGCGCCCGCTCCAAGGGACCCGGTGATGGGGACGGCGGCGCCGCCGGAAGCGGCAACGACGACGCACACGAGGCAGCCCGCGACCGCCGCGATGACGATGCCGCCGGCGATGCGGATGGCGAGCTTCCGCCCGCGCGGGGTCTCAGGGCCGTCGTAGGTGCTGAGGAAGACGCCGCCGACGGCGCCGATGACGCCGGCGATGGCGCCGAGGCCGGCCTTGAGGGCGAGGTAGCCGAAGTCGCCGGACTCGAAGGGGTCGGCCCCGGTGCGGTGGTGGTCGGCGAGGAAGACGGCGAAGTTCAGCCCCTCGATGACGCCTCCCAGGATCGCTCCGGCGAGGGCACCCACTGCGTTCGAGACCAACTGAGGCTTGATCATGGTGATCCCCTGTTTGGGTCGGGGTGCGCGTGCTTGGCACGTGCACCAGGGTTGTTTGTCGAGCGTTCGTGGCTTGGCCACGGTTCTGGGACCTACCGTACCGAGCACGGCCCCGATCGCCGATCGAGCCGCGGCTCTGGCGGTGCGGACCGATCGCGGATCAGACGAACACCGCGCGGATGTCGCCGCCGAAATAGCCGCTGCCCGCGTACGCCCATGAGATCGCGGGAGCGTTCACGATGGGTCCGCCGATGGTGGTGCAGTGTCCCGGGCCGCAAGCCGTGCCGACGACGTAGTAGCGGCCCGCGTCGCAACCGACGCCGATGCGCTTGCCGTCCTGCGACCGGTACGTCGAGCAGACGATCCGCTTCCCGGCCTGCCCGGTGGCCTGGACGGCCGGGGCGGCGTGGGCGGGAAGAGCGGTCAGCCCCGCGGTGGAGGCCGCCGCGGCCGCGAGTACAGCCGCGGCGAGGCGTGTGTTCGCGACCGCACCGGCGGTCGTCGCGGTGATCTTGCCGAGGATGATGCGGCCCATTCCGATCCTCCCAGGAGTTCTACTCTCAGTCCTTCATTGATTACATAGTGTAATCAGAGCTGGGTAGGGCGGACATCCGGGTAACCACGTACAAGGCGTGGGTGCCCACCCGTCTCCGAGCGGCCCGCCCACGTGTCCGCAACTCCGGCGAACCGACCAGCGGCGCCGATACCACCGTCGCAGCGGCCACCTCCCTGAAGCGCCGTGGCATTCAGCCCGCCAGCAGGGGGAGTGGGGCCGCTGACCGCAAGGCCTGTCGATCGCGGTCAGGCTCGCGCCAGGACCAGCAGCTTGCCTGAGGGCGGCTCGTCGAACGCAGGGATGTGCGAGTCCGGCGTCAGGGCGATGAGGCTGTTCAGGGCCCATGTGAGGTGCCTGGCGAGTTCCTGGTCCAATCTCTCTCTTTCGGTCAAATGGAGTGCGCCCAGAAGCGAGGTGACCGCCAGCACCATGCTGCTCCTCTTTCTGGGGCGGCTTCGTTCCCACAGGGGTGCGGCCAGTCGGATCGCGTTGTCGATCAGGACCGTTGCTTCTTTGAATTTGATCGTGTCAGCGCGTTGCAGGGCGGCCTTCAGGTCCACTTCCGGGTCACGGGCGGGCGAGTTGGCGGAGAAGTGGCGCAGCTCGTCGCGGATGAACGAGGCCATCGTCGTCGCTCTGCTCCCGCGCCTCGGAGACCCTCCAGTACGCCTTGGCCTGGTTGCAACGAACGAGTTCCGCAGTGAAAGGCACGCCCGAACTGTGCTCACGACGACGTCCATGCCCTTCGTTCCGAGTTCGCCGGCGAAGATGAGACGCGCCAGAATCAGGTCCTGTACGAGGCCGGTCGCAGAAAAGTCAGGCGCATAGAGACCAGGGTCGCCGTTTTTGTACTCGGCTAGGCAAAAGGCGTGGTCGCGGACGCGAATCAGGGCTTGGCGGAGCTCGTCAGCGAGGTGCCAGGCCAGCGCGCTATCGGTGTCGGAAGAACGAATGGATGCCGCCGACCGGGTGAGTGGGTGAACAGCGCGGACGATGCGGAGAACGTGATCGATGCTCGTGTTCCGTGAGGCATTGCCGCCGACCATGGTGGAGTTCCCGATGGGGACGAGGGGGCCGCCACCAGCGGGACCCTCGATGCGGAGCCGGTCGATACTTCCGATGATCTCCACTGCGATGCCATGGGCGCGGCTGCTGGCAGGGCTTCGGATGAGGGCGTCCGCAAGCTCGCGCGCCTCGTTCATCGCGCGGTCGAGATCGTTCATCAGGGTTTGGTCGGGGCGGCCGAGTGCGAGGGCGGGGTCGAATTCATGGATGGAGCGGCCGCCGAGGGGCAGAAGGCCCGCGAGTGGATGGTCCCGGACGAAGTCGCGAGAGCGCTGGTGAATGGCCTCGAAGAGAGCGCCGACAAGAGCCGCGGAAACGGTCCCGTTGTCGTAGGACAGCCATCGGCGACCGGAAGCGAGATCGCGGCCGAGTTCCTGGCCGAGGGCGGTGGCGTGGACGATGGCGCGGTCGCGGAGGCCGGCGATGGCACGCTGATCGGCGTGGTCGGGAAGAGCGTCGAAGCCGAGGTCGACGGCGCGCTCGCTGAGGCGGCCGTGTGCGGCGTCGATGACGCGCTCACTGGCGAAGCTGAGATCGAAGGCCAGGTCGAGCGCCTCCAGCAACCGGTCTTCGGCGCGGTTGGGGTCGCGGGGTTGCGCGAAGGCCAGCAAATGGGGAAAGACGGCCGGCGTCGCGGGCGTGAGAAGGCGGAAGAGGACGTGGGTCTGCTCGATGATGAGGGCCGGATAGGCGTCGATCTGCTGCGGGGTGGGCCAGTGCGGAGCTCTGTCCGGCGTGTAGGGGATGAGGCGCGTTTGGCCGTGGGTGTGGGTCCAGTCCTGGTCCGCGGCGTAAAGGACCGTTTCGGCTCCGCCTGTCGTCGCGGGGTACAGGTCGCGGTCGAGGGCTTGGCGCGCCTCGGCCGGCGTGGGCAGGCGGTAACCGGTGCCGTCGCCGAACAGGCCGTTGAGCCAGGCGAGAAAGGCCTTGATGTCCTTCGTCCATAGATCGCCGGACGCGTTGTCCGGCGCGTGACGGTCCTCGGTGTGGACGACGAAGCGTCTCCAGAGGTCGTCCGGGACGGGGTGGGCGCAGATGCGGGTGCCGTCCTCCAGAACATGAGTGTCCTGGAGGACCCGAGCCGCGGCGACTCCGTCCAGCAGCCGGATCTCCTCGGGCTCGCGGCTCTCCGACCGCAGAAGCCGGTCGAGCCGCGTGCGGAGGGCGGGGTCGAGTTCACGGGCCTCCTCTGCGCACGCATACGCGAGGTTGAGCGCTGGGACCGTCCGATCGGCCAGGCACGCCTCGACGAGGGGACTGGCGTCGGCACGGGCGGCCCAGAGGAGCGTGACCTCCCGCCACCAGGGATTGCTGACGTTGTCCATGAGCAGTTCGCGCCGGGAGGCGTGCGCGGGCACGCGCATGGAGGCGAGGTACTCCTGCAAGGTGAGGTGCGCGAAACCGTAGCGGCCGTGCTGGTGCTCCAGCAGCAGGCCGCTGCGTTTGACATGGAGCAGGAAGGCCGCGGGGGTGACGTTCGGCGCGGTCCGCGCCATCACGGCGTGGACGGCGCGCTCGGCCTCTTCGGCCGGGATGTCGCGCAGCTCGCGCCGCATCATGTACCAGGCCAGTTCCTGGACGATGCGCTCCTTCTTGTCGCCGCTCAGCCCGTCCACCTCGCCGTCGGCGAGCCT
Source organism: Actinomadura sp. NPDC049753 (assembly GCF_040674655.1). Lineage (NCBI taxonomy): Bacteria > Bacillati > Actinomycetota > Actinomycetes > Streptosporangiales > Thermomonosporaceae > Actinomadura > Actinomadura sp. NPDC049753. Next base: position 44,584 of record NZ_JBFARL010000002.1, read on the forward strand.
CTTGGCCTCTTGGCGGCGGTGGAGGAGTACCTGGCACACCTCCTCGTAGAGCGCGACGCGGCTGCCGGGCAGGCTGCCGCGGTACCGGTGCACGTTCGCGATCATCGTGAGCAGCAGCGGGTTGGCGGCCAGGTCGGCGAGCACGGGACGGCCGCTGATCCGCCGGAACAGATCATCGGCCGCTTGCGCGGCGATTCGATCGATCTCCTCCGGATCGCCGCGCCGCGCGCGCCGCTCGATGGCCCGGTACCAGGCGTGCAGGAAGTCGCGGATCTGCTGGTTGGTGAACCGCTGCACCTGGAGGACGTCGGCGCGCGACAGCCGATTGGCGTCGTACCCGAGCGGACGGGACGTGACCACGAAGGCGTTGGCCGGGTAACGGCTGATCTGGTCTTCCACCCACCGCACCACGCGGCTGCGGTCCCCGGATTCGGCCACCTCGTCCAGGCCGTCCAGCAGGACCACGCACCGGCCCCGCCGCAGACGCTCGTCCAGCCACTCGGCCGAGACGGCGCCGTCCAGCCAGGGCGCGGTCGCCGCGACCTGTGCGAGGCCCTCGGGCTCTCCGCCCGCGATGGCTTCGGCATGGTCGCGCAGATAGAGCAGTACCGGGAGCGGCCCGTGGCGCCGGCGTCCCGGCTCCCGCCGCTCCGCCATCTCCAAGGCCGTGTACCGGGCCAATGTCGTCTTCCCGGACCCCGCGGCGCCCAGGACGGCGAGCACCCGCCCCGGCGTCAGGAAGGACGCCAGCGAGGCGCGCCGCCCGGCCTCCGTGGAGGAGACGGAGCCGATGCCGGTGTCCGTGACCGTGTCGGTCACCGGCCTCGGTCGCAGCATCACGTCGACGTAGACCTGGCGGGTCCGCAGCACGTACGCCGCCTGGGTGACCAGCCCGATCGTCTCCATCTGTTCGACCGCCGAACGCATCCGGCGCAGATACCTTCGTCGTGACCCCTTTCTCCGCCCTCTCGCTGGGGGAGGAGAAGAGACCGTTTCCTGGGAGGGCGCGACGGGTGGCGGGGCGGCCTGTACCAGCGCGCCTAAGAGCGTGAACACCAGCGCCAGGTATCCCCAGCTCCAGCTCAGCTTGCCGTTGTTGTAGACCTGGTTGACCGCCACGCCCGCCGCGACCGCCAATGACGCCCCGAGCAGAACGCCCCCCGCGTATCTCAGCCTGCGCACAGCGGTCAGCCCCCAGCCGCTCGACGTCAATCCCCGGAAGACCACTCAACCGTGCTGTACCGCATCTCGGTGGAAGAGTCGCGGAACCGGCCGCTGTCGGTCGCCGTCACCGCATCAGGTGAGCAGGTCTTCGGGGCTGGTCGTGGTCGGGAAGCCGGTGCTGGCGCCCCACATCTCGGCGAAGCGGCCGTTCTCGAAGCGGAAGATCTCGAACAGTTCGGGTTGCGCGTCGCCGTCGGGAAGGGCGAGGCCCTCGACGGTCGACCGGACGGCGGCCCTGTCGCCGTCGACCAGGATGTCCCGGGCGACGACCTTGATGCCGGGGAAGCGGGCGACGAGCACGCGCCAGGCCGCCGTGCCCGCCTCGATCCCGGCGCCGAGGGGGTGGCTGTAGAAGTCGGGCGTGTGCAGAGCGGCGGCCTCGTCGAACCGTCGGCTGTTGAAGCATTCCTGCATCCGTCGCACCAGGTCGCTGGCGTCCTCGCGTGTGGTCATCGGCGCGGTCTCCTCATGGCCGGTACGTGACGAGCGGCGCGAACCTAACCGGTGCGCCGCCCCGGTTAGGGACCACGGTATCCGGTGCGGCGCCCCGGTTGTGCTTCGCCGCGATGAGGGGGCCGTTGGTGCAGTGAAAGCGTAACTCGTAAGTTACGCTTTCACCGTGGACGACGTGGTGAGAGCGATCGCGGACCCGGTGCGCCGGGAGATCCTGGTCATGCTGCGCGGCGGTCGGCTCACGGCGGGGCAGATCGCCGGGCACTTCGAGATCAGCAGGCCGGCGGTAAGCCGCCACCTGCGCGTGCTCCGGGAAAGCGGACTGGTGCGGGACGAACTCGTCGGCAGGGAACGGCTCTATGAGATCGATCCGGGGCAGCTGACCCACCTCGCCGCGTGGCTCGCGCAGTTCGTCCAACCCCTCGGCTGGACACACCGCTTCGACGCGCTGGAGACGGAGGTCCATCGGACCCGCCGCGAACGCCGTGTCTCCGGCACCTCCGATGAGAAGAAGGAGAACTCCGCATGAACCCCCGACCCACCGGCAGGCTGGTTCGTACCGCCACTGGAAGTGATCTCGTCCTGACCCGGTCGTTCCGGGCGTCCATCGAGGACGTCTGGGCCAGCGTCACCGAGCCCGAGCGCACGGCTCGCTGGTTCGGTCCGTGGAAGGGCGACGCCGCACCCGGCCGGACGATCCAGGTGCAGATGGCGTTCGAAGACCAGGCGCCGTGGTGCGACATGCGCATCGAGGCATGCGAGCCTCCCCGGCGGCTGGCCCTCTCGGCGACGGACGAGTTCGGTACCTGGCGCATCGAGCTGCTGCTGTCCGAAGCGCACGGCTCGACCCAACTGCGGTTCGTGGAGCATCTCGACAACGAGGAGCAGATCGGGGAGAACGGTCCGGGCTGGGAGTACTACCTGGACATGCTCGTGGCCGCGCGCGACGGCTCCCCGGAGCCGGACTTCGGCGCCTACTTCCCCGCCATGAAGCCGTACTTCATCGACCAGATCAAGCAGGACCCGGCCCGCTGACCGGCGGTGCCCCCGAGCGTTCAGCTGAGGTGAAACAAGACGGTACGGGGGGCCTGGCTGGGCCGGGCCCCCCGTGAGCATGACCTGGTGGGTGCCAGGCCCGCGAGTGAGTCAGTCGTCGGTGCGGGCGACACCGGCGACGAGCCCCGCAGCGTAGCTGCAAAGGCCGATGAGAAAGTCGCCGGGCGTGACGGCGCCCTGAGGGCCGACCGGGCCGCGGACGGCGATGCCGTTGGCCGCCAGGACGACGAACGCGACGCCGGCGACGACTCCGACGATGACGGCGACACCGGCGGTCCAGAGGACGATCTTCCGCACGGCGGGGCCGGTGAGGGCGCCGAGGACGACGCCGAGGGTGCCGATGACGCCGATGACGGCGCCGAGGACGGCTCCCTCGATGACGCGGTTGCGAAGGAAGTCGAGGTAGTGGAACGCGAAGGCGTCGATCTCGTGTCGGTGGTGGAGGTCGGCGATGAAGGCGGCGTAGTCCAGGCCCCCGATGAGGCCGCCGACGACCGCGCCGGTGACGACGCCCACGGCGAGCGAGATCAGCAGACGCGCTTTCTTCGAGGTCCGCCGGAGCGTGTCCGGCGAGATCAGCTGAAACCTGTCCATGTCGGATTCCCTCTTTGGGTCGAGGCGCGCGTGCCTGGCACGTGCACCGGGGTTGTTTGTCGAGGGCTCGTGGTTCTCCACGGCCGTGGGTCTTACCGTGCCGAGCGCGGCCTTCCCGGCAAACGACGGGTGCGCTCTTTTGCCTCCCCTGAGCCGCGGTCCGGCGAATCGCGGAGGATCCGGTGCGGCGCCCCGGTTAGGCTGGGGCCGACATGTCCAGACGGCCCCCTGATTCCGAGCCCTCGACGGTTCCGCGGCGCGACCGGGAGCTGCGGGCCGACGCGCGCCGCAATCGCGAGCGGGTCCTGCGGACGGCCCGGCGGCTGTTCGCGACGGAGGGGCTGGGGGTCTCGCTCGACGAGATCGCCCGCCGGGCCGGCGTCGGCCCCGGCACCGTCCACCGGCACTTCCCGGCCAAGGAGGAGCTGTATCTGGCCGTCGCGATCGACATGCTGGAGGGGCTGATAGCCGAGGCGGAGGCGCTCGCCGCCGTCGGCGATCCCGAGGCCGTCTTCGCGCTGCTGGCCCGGATGGTGGCCACGGGGGCCGAGAACGCGGCCGTGAAGAGCGCGCTCGCGGCCGCCGAGTTCGACCTGCGCACCGCCGCCCCGGACGTCGCGGCCGACCTCACCCGCCATGTCGCGGATCTGCTCGCCCGCGCGCACGCGGCGGGAACAGTGCGCGACGACGTCACCGCCGACGAGGTGATGGCTCTGGTCGCCGGCGCCTTCGCCGCGATCCGCCACGTCGGCGCGGAAACCAGCCCCGAACGCTCTGCCCGCATAGCCCGACTCATCCTTGACGGCCTGCGCCCCCGGCATACGGCGTCGGCGCCCGAGCACCGGGCATCCGCGCCCGGTTGACGGCACGACTGCCCGCGGACGGGCACCCCGCAGACGGGTGGGCCCGCGCTCGCTCGCTGGGAGACTCTCACTAACGAAGGCCAGGGGAGGCAGCGCCTCCCCTGGCCTCAGCTCTTACCTACCGGGCGGCTTGAGCCCGGCTGCCACCCTGACGGGCGGTCAGAACGGCTTGTTTCCGCACCGGTCGCAGCGCCAGGTGTTACCGCTCGGGTCAGCGGGGTCCACGACGTAGGTTCCGCCGCAGGGGCACCGTCCCAGCGCGGTCGGTCCGATGGGAGCGCGCAGCGTGCACCGCGCTCCACCAGTGCGCGGACGCCGCTTGGAGCGGCATACGCGCGACGCCCGTGGCGTCTCGGTTATGGTCATGGTTCAACCTTTTTCTCTGAAGGAAACTCGGAGGACGATCCTCCAATGGTGATCTTCTCTAGAAGATCGCATTGGTGCAAGCGCATGCTTGGTTCGCCAAAATCCGTCTTGCCTCCCCTTCGATTCCGGTCGTGGCAGAAGTAGGCACTCCTATGCATGCCGCGAATGTCGATGGCCGGTCAGGGGCGGGCCGGAATGAACCGTGATCGCTTTGGGAGCGTCGGTACGGGGGACGCCGGGTCGACGGAGGGAACGGGATGCTCAATCTGGACGGGTGGAACGCGATCGACGGGGTGCTCAAGGCGCGGTACGGGGACGCGGCGCGGCTGGAGTGGGACGCTCCCATGCCGTACCGGCCCGCGGGACCGGTGCCGATGGGGCGGTTCGTCACCAACACGATCGCGATCTACCCGCGGGACGAGCCCGTTCCGCACTGGCATCTCATCGGGTACGCGCTGACGGCGCCGTACGAGGAGCGCGGGTACGAGTTCACGTTGCGGGTGCCGCGGCGGCCGGAGGAGACGGAGGCGCCGAACTGGGCGCTGGCGCAGCTGGAGCACCTGGCGTCGTACGTGGTGAGGAGCGGCAACGACTTCCAGGTGGGGCACTACATCGAGTTCCCCGACCCGCTCGACCCCGAGCGCCCGGACTCCGACGTCCGGGCCGGGGGGCTGGTGCTGGACCCCGAGCTCGGGCGGGCGCGGACGGAGCTGGGGGAGATCACCTTCCTGCAGTTCGTCGGCCTCACCACCGACGAGTTGCACGCGGCGCAGTCGTGGCACGTGGACGGGCTCGTGGAGGCGATGGCCCCGCACCTGCCGATGCTGATCACCGACCTCGGCCGGATGTCGCTGGCGGACCTGCCCGATGTGGCGTGGGCGGTCCGCGAGGGCTCGGCGCGGGAGGGCGCCGGGACGGGGTTCCTGTTCTTCCAGCGGCTGGCCGCCGACACCTCGGACGGGGTCACGCTGGAGCTCGGCGTCCAGCACGTCTCGCAGTTCACCAAGGTGCTTCCGGCGCGGTTGCCGCACGGGAACCCGCTGATCCTGCGCGGTCCGGGGGAGCCCGTCGTGCTGCTCCCGGGGCGGGAGTTCCGCCACTCCCGCACCGGCGAGGCACTGGAGATCACCCTGCCGGACGGGGTGGCCCGCGCCGTCGCCGAGGCCGTCCGGCCGCGGGCCGGGACGTACCGGGTCGGCCCCCTGACGGTGAACGTGGTCGCCTAGCCGGGTTCGGCCGTCGTGTGGGGGAGGGCGACCATCGCCATGACGTGCTGCGCCGGGCTGCCCGGAGGAGCGTAGAGGAGGAACGGGCGGCCCGGGGAGTCGGTGCGGATCTCGGCCTCGTAGAGGACGGCGACGCCCGCGCTCGACAGGTGCGTGACGCCGGTCAGGTCGACGGTGAGGGGCATGGTGCCGCCGCGGGTGCGCACGACCAGCTCCTCGCGCAGCTGCTCGGCGGTGGCGGCGTCGACCGGGCCGTCCAGGCGGATCCGCGGGTTCCCCTCCGAGGGCTGGTCCAGGATCAGCAGCAGGTTCGGCAGGTCCGACAGGTCCGGCGCCGGGGTGACCTCGCCGGGGGTGAGCAGCCGCGCGGGACGGGTCAGCCGGTGCCGGACGGTCGCGGTCGTGCCGCGCGGGCCGGTCTCGACGTGCAGGTCGTCGGCGAAGTCGCTCGCCATGGCCAGGCCGCGGCCGCGGTCCTCGGTGGGCTGCCACGGCTCGCGCCAGTGGCCGTCGTCGGCGACCTCGATCTCGACGCCGCCGCGCCCGGTGCACCCGGCCCGGATCCGGACGGCGCCGGGCGCGCCGTCGTAGGCGTGCTCGACCGCGTTGGTGACGAGTTCGCCGATCGCGTGCCGCAGGAGGATGACGTCCTCGGCGCGGGCCCCGAGGTCGTACAGCCATTCGTCCAGGGCCTTGCGGGCGGCGGGGATCGCCTCCGACTCGGCCGGCAGGTCCAGCAGCAGCGGCGCGTGCGGCGCGGTCCGCTGCGCGGCCAGCAGCGCGATGTCGTCGTCGTGCCCGGACGTCCTGACCAGCAGTTCCAGCGTCTGCGTGGTGAGGCGGTCGACGGCGGCGAGCCAGTCCTCGCGCAGCGCCCGCCCGGCGGCGACGTCCGCGGCGACCTCCGCCAGCTCGACGGTTCCGGCCGCGACCTCCTGGCCCGGCCGCCGCACGATGCCGTCGCTGTAGAGCAGGATCTGGTCGCCGACGGCGAGGCGGTCCTCGGCGAGCGGGAAGCCGGTCCCGGTGCCGAGCGGCCCGCCGCCGGACGAGCGCAGGTAGCGGGCGGGGCCGGCGGACGGGATCAGCAGCGGCGGCGGATGCCCGGCCGTGCAGTACGTGAGCCGCCCGTCCGCAGGGTCCACGGCGGCGACGCACAGGGTCGCCGCCCGCGCGGCCGGGAGGCGTTCCGCCAGCCGGTCGACGGCGGCGAGCGCCTCGGCGATGTCGCCGGTGTGGTCGAGCCGGTCCTCGAGGACTGCGCGGATCCGCCCCATCGCCGCCGACGCCTCGACGCCGTGCCCGGCCACGTCCCCGACCACGAGGGCCGTCCGGCCGTCCGGGAGGGGGACGGCGTCGAACCAGTCGCCGCCCGCGGTGGAGCCGCCGCCCGCGGGCAGGTAGCTGCCGCCGATCTGCAGGCCCGGCAGGATCGGCAGGCCCGCGGGCAGCAACTGCCGCTGCAGCACTCCGACGACGTCGGCGGGCTCGGCCGGGCCCTCCTCGGCGGCCCGGCGCGCCGCCTGCCGCTCCCGCACCCGCTCCGTGACGTCCTGCGCGAACGCCACGAGCCGGACGACCTCCCCGGTCGCGGACTTCTGCGGGACGATCGTGCAGTCGATGTAGACGTCCTCGTCGGGGCCGGTCTCGCGGGGGAGCTGGATCCGCCACTCGCGCGCCGTGACCGTCTCCCCGGTGCGGAACGGACGGTCGAACAGGTCGAACAGCTGCTGGGCGACGAGCTCGGGGAACAGCTCGGAGGCGGAGCGGCCGAGCACCTCGTCCCGCTCCACCAGCGCGCGGTACGCGGCGTTGACCGCGACCAGGCGGAACTCGCCGGGGCTCTCGACCCCGGCGACGGCGGCCGGGATCGCCTCGAACACCTGCCGGACGGTCCGGGCGTCGCCGGTGAGCCTGTCCATGTCCTCGTCGCGTGCGGACTCTCGCATCAACCCTCCGGATGGTCACCTCCGTGCGTCCCTTTGTTTCCGACTCATCCGGGTTAACACCTTGTGACGCACTCGTTGCGCAAGCATCCGGTACCCGCTTGCGTCGAGGAGATTCATCTCATACCCGGGGCGTTCCGCGCCAGGCCCGGCGCGTCGGCCGGGACGCGCCGGGACGCCGCCGGCCCGCGCCGCCTGGTCCTAGGCCGAACGGACCTCACCGGCCGGGACCGCGGACCGACGCGGCCGACCGGCCGCGGCGACCAGCATGGACGCATGACCGCAGACCTCACCGCCGAGGCGGCGGCGCGACCGGCCGGGGCGAGGACCCCGGGCTGGGCCGCGCTGCTCGCCGCGTCGATCGGCCAGTTCCTCGTCGTCCTCGACATCTCCGTCGTCAACGTCGCCCTGCCGCACATCCGCGAAGGCCTCGGCCTCGGCGCGACGGGCCTGCAATGGGTGGTCAACGCCTACTCGCTGACCTTCGCCGGGTTCCTCCTCCTCGGCGGGCGCGCCGCCGACCTGTTCGGCCGCAAGCGCGTCTTCATCACCGGGCTCGGCCTGTTCACCGCCGCCAGCCTCGCCGGCGGGTTCGCGCAGGACGGCGCCATGCTGATCGGCGCGCGCGCGTTCCAGGGCCTCGGGGCGGCGATCCTCGCGCCCGTCACGCTGTCGCTCGTCACCGGGACGTTCCCCGAGGGCCCGGCCCGGACGAAGGCGATCGCCATGTGGACGGCCGTCGGCACCGCGGGCGGCGCGACCGGCGGCCTCGTCGGCGGGCTGCTGACGGACTACCTGAGCTGGCGCTGGGTGCTGCTGATCAACGTGCCGGTCGGCGCGGTGGTCGCCGCCATCGCCGCCCGCTGGCTGCGCGGCGAGGGCGACGCGGCCGGGCGGCGCCGCCTCGACCTTCCCGGCGCCGTCCTCGTCACGGCGGGCGTGGGCCTGCTGGCGTTCGGCATCGGCGAGACCGGGGACCACGGCTGGAGGGGCGTGATCCCGGTCGCGGCCGGAATCGTCCTGCTCGCCGCGTTCGTCGCCGTGGAGGCGCGCACCCCCGAGCCGCTCGTGCAGTTGCGGCTGTTCCGGCTGCGCAGCGTCGCGGTCGGCAATCTCGCGACCCTCGTCGGGACGATGGCGGGCTTCGCGCTGTGGTACTTCCTGTCGCTCTACATGCAGAACGTCCTGCACTACAGCGCGGTCCGGACGGGCCTGTCGTTCCTGCCGCACACGGCGGGGATCATCATCGGCTCGCGGCTCGCGCCGCCCCTGATGGCCCGGATGGGCGCCCGGCGCCTCGCCGGCATCGGCGGGGTCATGGCCGCGGCGGGCTTCGCCTGGCAGAGCCTCGTGCTGGACTCCGACGGGACGTTCCTCACCGCGATCCTCGGTCCGGGCGCGACGATGGCCCTCGGCTTCGGCCTCCTGATGACCCCGCTGGTGGAGGCGTCGACCAGCGGCGCGGGCTCGTCCGAGGCGGGCGCGGTCGCGGGCGTCGTCAACACCTCCCGCACGATCGGCGGCGCGATCGGCCTGACCGTGCTCGGCACCGCCGCGGCGCACACCGGACCGGATCCGGTGGACGGCTACGCGGCCGCCTTCCTCGTCGCGGCCGCGATCACCATCGCGGGCACGGCCATCGTCCCGTTCCTGCCGCGGCCGCAGCGGGCGCCTCAGGCCGAGGAGGCCGCGATCGCGTGACGCACGGCCCCGCCCGATGCTCGCTCACGGATCCACTATGGCCGCGTCGCGGGGGCCGGACCAGTCGGCCGATAACAGAACGGGCGCGCCGGAAGGCGCGCCCGTCTCTGTCAGAAGCGAGGAAAGCGAAAGGGCTGGTTTCATCTGAAGTATGAGAAGGAAGCCCTTTCATGGCCTCGCACGGCGACTTTAGCAGTCAGGCCGGGATCAGGTCACTCAGATTTTCCGGCGTGTAGACCGTGGAACCCTCGGGCAGGCCGTCCGGGCGTTCCAGGCCGATGAACGTGACCGGCTCGCCGGGCGCCGTGCCGTCCCAGACGGACGTCCTCCCGGCGTCGAGCAGGTCCACCAGGTGGCGGACGGTCAGGTAGCGGCGTTCCACGATGCCGCGCAGCAGCGTCGACGTCGTCACGCGGTTGTCCTCCACCCGGTTGAAGTTCGCCGCGCCCGCCAGGTGCAGGTGCAGCCACTTGGCGCGCCACCGGCCGTCGTCGCCGCGCAGGAACACCAGCGGCAGCGCGACCCGGCCCGGCCCGCGCAGGTCCGACTTCATCCGGACGGTCCGCGCCTCGAACGGGCGCCCCTTCTGCTCCGCGTCGCGCAGCATGAACCCGAAGAACGACTCCTCGACCTCCCCGAACCCCTCCCCGGAGAAGATGTTCACCTGAGGGACGACGAACCGGGCCTCGACCTTCGCCAGGGTCAGGTTGATGAACTCCGAGGCGCCTTCGGGGGCGTCGGTGATGTCGCCGGAATGCTCTCCCGCCACGGTCGTGAGATTCGTGTAGGACAGCCATTCGGGGCTGCCGTATTCCTGGTCGAGCATGAGCGCGGAAAGGTCGAAGTCCGTCCTGCGCTCGTGCTGCCGCCAGTAGACGAAGAACCGCAGCAGCTCGCCGTCGACGGGCGTCACCGACCCGCGCGGCAGGACGCCGAGCCCCTTCCCGGCGGCCTTCCCGCTGAGCGGCAGCGCGACGTCGAGCACGTCGGGATCGACGACCAGGCGGCCGACGGCCGGGAGGCGGCTCCGCACCTCGTCCTCCAGCATCGCCGAGAGCCGCTCCGCCGCGTCCGGGTCGAGGGGCGGGCGGGTGTCGGGCACGGTGGCGCCGCGGCCGAGCCGGTTGGCGAACAGCCGCGTCCGCCCGGGCTCGGCGGCGCGGTTGAGCAGGTGCTCCCGCACCGACAGCAGCACCCGTCCCGAAACCCGGTCGATTACCGACTCGGCCGTGTCGAGCACCGCGTCCCGGGAGTCCGGCGCGAGGCGCAGCAGCCGGTCAAGGGACCGGAACAGCGTTCCCGGCGCGCCCGCCGCCACGCGCGCGGCGCCCGCGACGTCCCCGTCCGCCAGCCGCGCCTCGAAGCGCGCCGCGAACGACGGCGCCTTCTTCTCGCCGCGCGCGACCGCGAACACGTCCGCCGCCCCCGCCCACTTCGGGTACTCGTGCGGGTGGAGCCGCTCGCCGAGCCGCTTCCACGGCTCGCGCCAGGCGGCGACGTCGCCGAGCTTGCCGGGGTCGTCGCGGACGACGCCGTCGAGCGCGGCGAGCAGCGACCGGCGCGTGGGGCGCGGCATCGACACGAACCGCGTGGGCTCCTGGAGGGTCACGTCGCCGTCCGACAACGCGCACGCCAGGCGCAGCACGTCGGTGACCGTGTCGACGAGCAGGTTGGCGCCCAGCGCCAGGCGGACCCGGTTGATCACGGCGCGGTTCTCCCGGACGGGGATGCGCTCGGGGTGGGGGCCGGCGGTGTGGTGCGCGGCCAGCTTCTCCAGGGTCTCCAGGTCCTCCTCGCCGAGCGGCGTGGTGCTCCCGGCGAGCCGCAGGTACAGCTCCGCGGCCTCCTCGGCGAGGGCCCGCCCGAGGTGCAGGACGGTCACCCGGTCGCCCGCGGCGGCGACCAGCTCGTCCTGCGCCGCCAGCATCTCCTCGTAGGTGTGCTGGTAGCGGCCGTAGCCCTTGAGCGTGAGCAGGTCGAGGACGCCGCTCTCCCGAGCCTCGCGGACCGCCGGCGCGAGCCTCGCGTCCTGCAGCGTCTCGTGGAGGAGCCCGAGCCAGAAGTCCAGGGTGCCGGGCACGTTGCGGGGGAAGTCGCGGAAGTAGGCGTTGTGCCGGACGTGGTCGCCCGCCATCTCGCGGACGGTGGCGAGCGTGCGCACCGCGACGCTCCGGACGGTCTGCTCCGACAGCCCCGACAGCGCGCGCAGGACGTCCCCGGACAGCTTGAAGCCGACCGACATCAGGGCGGCGTCGAACTGCCGCGCCACCGCCGCCCCTTCTCCGGACGGACCGGACGGCGCGGGAATGCGATGCGTGTTCCGGACGACCAATGCCTCAAGCCAGATGTTCACCGCGCCATGGTGACAGAGCGCCATAAATCACTGCACGCTATTAAGCGCGCCGATCAGGAGGCGAGGGCGTGCTGTTCCCGGCGCGCGTCCGGAGTGCGCGAGCGGGCCAGGCGCCTTCCCAGCCTTTGCGCGGGCGCCTCGATCCAGCGCTGCGAGGCCCAGCTCGCCGCCACCAGGACGAGAAGGAACAGGGCGAGGCCGACCACGTCCTCGCGTCCGGAAACGCCGAGGAATTGCGCGGCCACCATGAGCAGCAGCGGATGCAGCAGGTACACCGAGAAGCTGATGGTGCCGAGACCGGTCGCCCAGGCGGGAAAGCCGCGGTCCCGCAGCCGCCAGCCCGCCGCGAACGTCGCGGCCGCCGCCAGGACCGCGCCGCACCACACGAGCTGGGCGTTGCGCCCGTAGGGGGCCGCGTTCCACGTCCCGGCGGCGAGCGCGCCCGTCAGGACCGCCGCGCCCGTCGCTCCGGCCGCGCGCCGGGAGATCTGGCCGTGCTCGGCGCGGTGCACGGCGGTGCCCATGAACATGGCCGCCAGCATGAGCAGGCCCTCCCACGCGCCGACGCGGCCGTTGACCGTGACCAGCGCGAGGGCGAGCAGCCCGCCGAGCAGCCCGCCCGCGACGCGCGGCGCGGGCCGCCGGGACGACGCCGCCGGGATCGCCACCGCCAGGGCGGCCACCGTCACCGCGACCACCGGGCCCGTCCCCGCGGTGCGCGACAGCAGGGCGGCGGGGGCGTACGCGCCCGTCAGCAGGCCGCAGGCGGTCAGCGCGACCGCGGCCAGCGCGACGACGGTGAGGACGACGGCGGCCGGCGCGGAGCGGCGGTGCCCGCCGACGACGAACAGCGCGACGACCAGCAGGTAGAAGGCCATCTCGTAGGAGAGCGTCCACAGCACGTTCATCGCGTTCGGGACGTTGAGGACGTCCTGCAGCATCGTCATGTGCGCGAGGACGGCGGTCGCGGGGGAGTACTGCTCAAGCCCCGCCCGGAGCCCGAGCACGCCCAGCAGGAAAGGCAGGACGGCGAGGAGGCACGTCACCGCCAGCAGCGGGTAGATGCGGAAGAACCGGCCGACCCAGAACCCGCGCACGCTGCCGCGCCGCTCCAGCGAGGCGGGCACGATGTACCCGCTGACCAGGAAGAACACGAGAACGCCGAACAGGCCGGGGTCGAACCAGTCGGCGAGGCGCACCCGCAGGTCGGGCAGGTACACGTAGCTCGCGTGGTGCAGCGCCACCGCCAGGGCCGCGGCCCCCCGCAGCGCATCGAGCCACCCAAGCCTGGACGATACGGGGGAAACACCCAAAGCGGGAAGCATTCCGACAGACTAGTAGCTCTCGCCTCATCTCCACCATCTAGCTCAGGCCTTCCCTTAATCGCATATCTGCCGTGAAATGGATGAGAAAGGTTTCTCGCCCGCCGCGCGGAATGCGGCGGATCGGAGGGGAAATGCCGGGAATCACGCATCGCTCGACCAGGGAACCCGCGATCAAGTCGCGTTTCCTTTCGCACGGCACACTGAAGATCACTGATGTGGCGGCGACGCGGCGCTTCTACGAGGAGGTGCTCGGTCTGGAGGTCGTCCAGCCGATGACGGCGGTCCTCTACGCCCGTCTCGGCGGCGACCACACGTACGTGTGCGTGGAGTCCAGGCCGGACCGCCCCGACATGCCGCTGCTCTATCACAACGGGATCGACGTGGGCAGCGACGAGGAAGTGGACGAGGCCTACCGCGCGATAGCGGAGGCCGGCGAGGAGTACGGGGTCAGGGAGCTCAACAAGCCCGTGCGCCAGCACGGCGTCTACTCCTTCTACCTCAAGGACCTCGACGGCAACTGGTGGGAGATCGGGCACCTGCCGCCCGGCGGCTACCGGTTCCGGTTCACCGACGCGCGCAACGACCTCACCGGCCGCACCGGCCTCACCCCGCAGGAGGCGAAGGACGTATTCCTCAACCCGGTCGTCGACAGCGACTGACGGCGGTCCTCCCGGGTAACCCGGGGCCGCCTGGGGACGATGGGGGCATGACGACCGACCAGGGTAAGACGACGCTGCCGCTGAGCCCGGACGAGCTGCTCACCACGACGCGCACCGTGCGCAAGCGCCTCGACCTCGATCGCCCCGTCCCCATGGAGCTGGTCCGCGAGTGCCTGGAGATCGCCGTGCAGGCGCCGAGCGGCAGCAACCGGCAGGGCTGGCAGTGGGTCGTCGTCACCGACCCCGGGACCCGCGCGGCGATCGGCGAGCACTACCGGCGGGCGTTCGCCGCCTACGCGCAGGCGGGCGGCGCCGGCGGCGCGCAGTACGAGGGCGACCCGGAGCGGGCGGAGGTGCAGCGCCGCGTCGGGGAGAGCGCCGCCTACCTGGCCGACCGCATGGGCGACGTGCCGGTCCTGCTGATCCCGTGCCTGCGCGTGCCCGGCGGACGGCTGCCGGAGGGCAACCAGGCGGGCCTGTGGGGCTCGCTGCTGCCCGCCGTCTGGAACTACGCCCTCGCGGCGCGCGCCCGCGGGCTCGGCACCGCCTGGACGTCCCTGCACCTGGTCTACGAGCGGGAGGTCGCCGAACTGCTCGGCCTTCCCGAGGACGTCCGCCAGGGCGCGCTCGTCCCGACCGCCTACTACACCGGCGACACCTTCCGCCCGGCCTCGCGGGTCCCGCTGGAGGAGCTCCTGCACCTCGACCGCTGGTGAGCCCTTATTGCCGCAGCGCCAATAAGACTCTAGGGTTCGGGGTGAGCCCCGGCGGCCCCGCGTGATCCCCGTCTACGCGCCAGACGCACGCGGGACCGCCGGCCTCGAACCGGAGAAGACGCCCTGACCCAGGGACGGCCTCCGGGCATGGAACAGGGCCGGCGCCGCGAGCGGGCAGCAACGCCGGCCCTGGGATCGGGGACGGGACAGGCTCAGGCCGTCATCTCGGGGCCGCTCACTTCAGGCCGTCGTCGAGGGCCTTGGTCAGGACGCCCGGGTCGCCGGACATCTCCCAGATCATGGCGCCGAGCAGGTTCTTGCTCCGCAGCCAGGCGGTCTTCTTCTGGATCGACCAGGCGTCGTCGAACGTCCACCACTGACCGTTGTCGCCCGTGTAGCAGGACGTCGCCACCGCCTGCTCGTCGTGGACGACCCTGCAGCCGGGCACGCCGGCGATCAGGTTGCTGTAGCCGCGCGTCCCGGCCTCCTCCTGGAACTGGCCGGGCGCCGCGCCCTTGGCGTCCTGCCATTCGCCGCTCTTGCCGCCGTCGGTCACGTTCTGCCAGCCGCGGCCGTAGTAGGCGAGGCCGAGCGTCAGCTTGCGCGGGTTCACCCCTGCGTCCAGGTACGGCTTGATCGCGTTCTCGACGCTGAAGTGGAACGAGTACGGGTCGTCGGTGTCGGCGTAGAGGTTGCCCTGGTGGCCCGTCCGGTTGGGCTCCCAGGAGTTGTCGCTGCCCGCGCCGTGGAAGTCGTAGCCCTGGACGTTGAAGATGTCCATGGACTTGGCGACCTCCGCCAGCTCCCAGCCGGCGTCGATCTTCGCCGGGTCGGCGGGGGTGAACGCCGACAGCAGGTACCGCTTGCCGGTCGACCTGGTCAGCTCGTCGAGCTGGCGGCGGAACTCGGCGATGAGCAGCGTGTTGTTGTGCTTGTCGTCAGGGCTGACGTGGTTGCCCGCGTGGCCCTCGGCGCCCGGCCACTCCCAGTCGAGGTCGATGCCGTCGAAGATCCCGGCGGCCGTGCCCGGACCGCCCGCGCCGTTGTAGTCGGGCAGGTTGCCCTTGATGTAGGTGTCGATGCAGGACGCGACGAACTTCCTGCGGGACGCGTCGGTCCTGGCGACGTCGGAGAAGTACTTGGAGTACGTCCAGCCGCCGATCGAGATCAGCACCTTCAGCTTCGGGTACTTGGCCTTGAGCTTCTTCAGCTGGTTGTAGTTGCCGCGCAGCTTCTCCCAGCCCGTGTCGGCCACGCCGTCCACCGACTGGGCGGCGCTGAACGGGCGCCCGTAGTCGGCCTCGGCGTCGCCCGCTCCGTCGCCCTGGCTCGGGTCCTGCGGGTCGGCCGTGGTGCCCTTGGTGACGCCCTGGAGGCACGTCAGGTTGACCGGGTCGACGTTCGCGAACGCGTAGTTGATGTGGGTGAGGCGGGCGGCGTTGCCGGTGGTGTCCAGGTTCTTCACGAAGTACTGGCGGCCGTAGATGCCCCACTGGACGAAGTAGCCGACGCGCGCGTAGCCGCCGCTGACCACGTCGTCGGTCTTCACCTTCACCGCCGCGCTCGCCGCCGACACGTTGTCGTACAGGTCGCGCGCCCGGACGGCGAACGCGTACTCGGTGGACGGCGACAGTCCCGCGACCGTGGCGCTCGTGCCTGCCACGGTCGTGGCGACCTTCCCGTCCACCAGCACGTCGTAGTTCGCGACGCCGGTGTTGTCCGTCGAGGCCGTCCACGCGAGCTTCACGCTGGCGGAGTCCTTGCCGGTGCTCTGCAGTCCCGTCGGGACGGACGGCGCCTGCGTGTCGGCGGCCGGGTCGTTGGTCCTGACGGTGACGGGCGCGCCGGCGGGGGACAGGTTCCCCTTCCGGTCGCGGGCCTTCACCGTGAACGTGTACTCGGTGTTCGGGGTGAGGCCGGTGACCGTGGCGTTCGTCTCGGGGACGGTGGTCGCGAGCGCCGACCCGTTGTAGACCTCGTACGCGGTGACCGGCAGGCTGCCCGCCTTCGCCGCGTCCCAGGCCAGGGAGACGGTCTTGGTCGTCCTGACCGTGGACTTCAGGCCGCCCGGCGCGCTCGGCGGCACGTCCGCGGCGCCGTCGCAGTTGACGTCGTTGACGCGGCAGCTCGTCGGCTCGGCCCCGGACCTGCTGACGGTGAACGTCGGGCTGTAGGGCTCGGTCGTCCGCCCGGCCCCGATCGTGGAGTTGTAGTAGACGGGGGTGAGAGTGACCGTGGTGCCGCTCTGGCTGACCGTCCCGTTGTCGGCGCCGCTCGCGGTCACGCCCGCCGGCAGGTCGAACACGACGGACCAGTTGCCGATCGACGCGCTGGTGTGGTTCGCGACGACGAACTTGGCCCGGGTCCCGCTCACCGTGTACTCCGCGGTGATCCCGGCCGGCGCGGGCGGCGGTTCACCCGTCCCGTCGCAGTTCGCGCCGTTCAGCGTGCAGCTCGTCGGCTGGGCGGCGGAGCTGAGCGTGAACGTCGGGCTGTAGGGCTCGGTGCTTCCGCCCGCCTTAACGGTGTTGATGTAGAAAGCCGGGGTCAGCGTCACCTTCGTGCCGTTCTGCGACAGCGCGGCGTTCTGCGGGTTGCTCGCCGTCACCCCGGCGGGCAGCTCGAAGACGAGCTTCCAGCCGCTGACGTCGGCGGTCCCGGGGTTGCCGACCACGTACTTGCCGGTCGTGCCGGACAGGCTGAAGACGGCCGTCAGCCGGTCGGCCGCCTGCGCGGGCGCGGCGGCCAGCGCCGCCACGACCACGAAGGCCACGAGGATTCCGATTAATCTGCGCATGCGCGAACACCTACTTCTGGGGGTGGTTCTTCGGGGTCGGGGAACCGAGGAGCGCCAGCATCTGGTCGATCTCGGCCGAGCGGGAGCTGTCGACGCGCCGCGCGAGCCGCCTCGTCCACGCGTCCTCGCCCCTGCCGGTCTCCAGCCGCGCCAGCTGGACGGCGTCGTCCTGGTGGGCGATCAGCAGGTCGAGGAAGGCGCGCTCGAACCGGTCCGGCGGCGTCCTCGCCAGCGCCCTCAGCTCGGCGTCGGTGGTCTCGGGCATTCCGCCGTGCAGGTCGTGCTCGTGGGAGTGCGGGTCCGCCGTCGGCGGCCGGTGCCAGGCCCGCAGCCGTCCCGCCATGTCCCGGATCTCGGCGAGCTGCGTCGTCTCGATCGCCGCGGCCAGGGTCGCGACCTCGGGGCGGACGGGACGCCCGCGGGCCGTCCGGGCCAGCTTCACGCCCTGGCCCTGATGCGGGACCATCATCTGCAGGAACATGACGTCGGTGGAGTTGAACCCGGTCCCGCCGCGCGCCCGCGCGGGGACCGGCGACGGCGGACCGCCGCCGGCCCCGCACTGGACCGCGAGCAGGACGACGCACGCGGCGACAAGCGCCAGCGAGCCGGACGTCGTCAGGCCGCGCCTCATTGTCGCGGGCTCGTCAGACCGGCTGCCAGAGAGCGGCCGTGGCCGGGGGCTCCCAGCCGGCGATCGCCGTGTGCGCCTGGCGGCACGCGTAGGTCGCGCCGCCGTAGGTCACCCGGTCGCCCGCGGCATAGGCCGTCCCCGCCTTCCACGTGCCGCCCGGCGTCCCGGTCGGCGTGGGAGTCGGCGTGGGCGCCGGAGTCTCGGTGGGCGTGGGTGTCGGTGTCGGGGTCGGCGTGGGGGTCGGCGTCGGGGTGTTCGTCCCGCCGAAGTCGACGTCGGAGCAGGTGTAGAACGCCTCCTGGCTGCCCAGCACCCGCTGCCAGATCGAGTACAGGATGTGGCGGCCCGTCCGCGGCGGGATGTTCAGCGTCCAATTGGTGTACTCGGACGGGTTCTGGTGCGTGAAGCTCGCCAGCGGGACGAGGTCGCCCCAGCGCAGCGGCTGCGTCGGATCCCAGCCCTCTCTGGTGATGGAGAACTCGAAGTTGCTGTCCCCATGCGGCGCGGACGCGCGGTAGGTGATCGTCTGCTGGCCCGCTCTCATCGGCTTGGCGGGCCAGTCCGCGCGCTGGAGGTCCAGGCCCCGGTACTTGGCCCGTCCGGCGCTGCACAGCTGCCCGTCCGGGATGATCTCCCTGTGCCGCCCGCCCGCGTCCAGCAGCGACACCTCGTTCCAGTCGTAGAAGGCCTGCGCGCCGCTGGCCGCCACGGCCGCCTTGCAGGCGTCCGAATCGGGGCTCTCGGGGCCCTCCTGGTTGCACACGTACACGCGGCTGGGCGGATCGGACATCGTGCCGTGCGCGCTCGCGGCCGTCGCCGTGCCGAGCACGGCCAGCGCGGACGCGGCCGGCACGGCGGCCGCCGCCACGGCGGCCTTCCTGCGGGTCGATCGCATGGGTTTCCTTCCGGTGGGGGTGGGGTCCGGTGAAGGAGGCGGGGGCGGATCAGGGGGTGGCCGGGCCGGAAGGCCGGTCAGAGAAGGCGGCTCACGGAAGGCCGTTCAGGAAGGGCTCGTGGCTGTTCATGAACTCCCAGCCGTAGTAGCGGTCCCAGTTGATCGACCACGTCATCAGGCCGCGCAGGTCGGGGGACGTCCCGCCGCGGAGCGTGTAGGAACCGCAGTTCTGTCCCTTGACCAGGCAGTTCACGGCCTGCTGCACCTGGGCGGGCGGCGTGTGCCCGTTGCCTGCGCTGACCGCGGCGGGCAGGCCGACCGCGATCTGGTCGGGGCGCAGCCCGGGGAACGTGCGGCCGGTGTTCGCGACCGGGAACCCGGCCTTCACCATGTCGGTCATCGCGATGTGGAAGTCGGCGCCGCCCATGGTGTGGTACTGGCCGTCCAGGCCCATCACCGGTCCGGAGTTATAGTCCTGGACGTGCAGCACGGTCAGGTCGTCCCGCATCGCGTCGATCACCGGCAGGTACGCGCCCGTCCGGTTGTCGCCGCCGCCCGCGCCGCCGTAGAACTGGTGCCCGACCTGCACGAAGAACGTCTCGGGCGCCATCGTCAGGACGAACTTCGCCCCGTACTTCGCCTTCAGCGACTTCAGCGCCGAGATCAGGTTGACGATGACCGGGGTGGTCGGGTTGCGGAAGTCGGTGTCGCCCGCGTTCAGGTAGAGCGAGTGGCCCTCGAAGTCGACGTCGAGGCCGTCCAGCCCGTACCGGTCGATGATGGCCGAGACCGACCGGACGAACGCGTCCCGCGCGGCCGCCGTCGTGAGCTGCACCTGCCCGTTCTGGCCGCCGATCGAGATCAGCACCTTCTTGCCCTGCGCCTGCTTCGCGCGGATCGCGGCGACGAACTCCTCGTCGCTCTCCACGTTCGCGCACTCGCTCGCCGGGCACCGGGTGAACCGGATGTCGCCGGAGGTGGGCGACGTCGGCTCGCCGAACGCGAGGTCGATGATGTCCCACGCGTCCGGGACGTCCGCCATCCGCACGTAGCCGGAGCCGTTGGCGAAGCTCGCGTGAAGGTAGCCGACGAGCGCGTGCCTGGGGAGCCCGGTGTCGGTGCAGCCGCTGGTCCGCGCGCTGACGGGCCCGGCCTTGGCCGACTCGCCGACGTCGTTGTAGGCGGCGACCGTGAAGGTGTGCGAGCTGCACGCCGCCAGGCCCGAGACGGTGGCGGCCGTCCCGGTGACCGTGGCCTTGACCGTGGCGCCCTCGTAGACGCGGTAGCCGGTGACCGTCCCGGACGACGCCCCCCATTGCAGGGCGATCGAGCTGTCGGTGACCGCGCCGGCCTTCGGGGCCTCGGGCGCGCCCGGCACCCCCGGCTGCGGCGCGCCGCCGGGGCCGTCGAGGGCGACGTCGTCGGCGTAGTACGCGCCGTTGCCGTACCAGCCGTGCAGGTAGATCTGCACGGACGTCTGGTCGGCGCCGGTCGTGAACGTCACCGAGAGCTTGGTGAAGTCGGCGGCGGACGGCGTCCACGTGGACGTCCCGCCCGTCACGCCGAGGTAGACGTAGCTGCCGCGCACCCAGGCCGACAGCGTGTACGCGGTGTTCGCCTTCACGCTCACGGTCTGCGCGCACTGGCCGGTGCTCCCGGCCGACACCCCGCCCGCGAGCGCGTGGCCGCCCGTCCGCGCCGGGCTGGTCACGACCGAGCCGCCGTCGCACGTCCAGGGGCTGAGCGAACCGCTCTCGAATCCCGCGTTGGCCAGGATGTTGTCCGCGTGCGCCGGTGCCGTGACCCCGGCCAGCAGCCCGGCGGCCATGGCCGCCACAACCCAGATCCTCTTCATGGCAGGCTCCCTACGGCAGGGTGTCCAGGTGCGGGCCGACGGTCCCGGCGAAGCCGCCGCCGTTGGTCACGTCCCAGTTGACGGACCACGTCATCGCGCCGCGGATGTCGGGGTAGGTGCGCGACGGCTTGAACGTGCCGCAGCCGGTGCCCTTGGCGAGGCAGTCCAGCGCGTTGTTGACGACCGAGGGGGCCACGACGCCGCCGCCCGCCGCGCCCGGCCCGGCCGGGAGCCCGAGCGACACCTGGTCGGGGCGCAGCCCGTTCTCCAGCTGGATGCAGGCCAGCGCGGTCATGAAGTCGACCGTCCCCTGCCCGTACACCTTCTGGTCGCAGCCGAGCATTGCGCCCGAGTTGTAGTACTGCATGTGGACGACGGTGAGGATGTCCTTGATCTTCAGCGCGAGCTGGAAGTACGACGCGCCGGTCGACTGCATGTCGAGCGTCTGCGGCGCCATCGTGATGATCAGGTCCGGGCCGGCCTTGGCGCGCAGCGCCCGCAGCGCCTGCTCCATGGAGGCCGGGTTGAGGCCGTTCTCCAGGTCGATGTCGACGCCGTCGAACCCGTACCGGGTCATCAGCCCGGACACCGAGTCGGCGAAGAGCTGCGCGGACGCGCCGTCCGCGACCCGGATGGCGCCCTTCTCGCCGCCGACCGACAGGATGACCTTCTTGCCCTTGGCGTGCAGGCCGGCGATGTCGGCCTTGAACTGCGCGTCGGTGTAGCCGCCGAGGGCCGTGGAGAGCTCGGGGTCGACGCGGAACGAGACCTCGCCGGACCGGCCGGTCGCCTCGCCGAAGGCCACCGCGACCAGGTCGTACTGGTCCGGGACCTGGGAGAGCCTGAGCTCCTGCGCCGGGTTGACGAAGTCGTGCCAGTAGCCGGTCAGGAAGTGCTTGGGCAGCGGGCCGGTCGCGCACCCGCCGGTCGTCCCGGTGACGGCCGCGCTGGCGGGCGACTCGCCCTTGTCGTCGTAGGCCTTGACCGTGTAGCTGTGCGTCGAGCACTTGGCGAGCCCGCCGACCGTGGCGGAGGTCCCGGTGACCGTCGCCTTCAGGTCCGAGCCCTCGTAGACGTGGTACCCGGTGGGCGTCCCGCTTCCGGGCCGCCAGGCCAGCGTCAGCGAGGTGTCGGTCCGTCCGGTGACGGCGGGCGTGCCGGGGGCGCCGAGCCCGCCCGGGGGGTCGGTCGGCCCGCCCGCGCAGGGCTGCCCGTTGAACGTGCAGTTCTGCGGGCTCCCGGGACCGTTCCCGAGGAAGCCGAACGTGACGGACCCTCCGGGCGGGACGACGGCGTTGTACTCGCGGTTCTGGAACGTGTTCCGCTGGCCGTTCTTCGTCAGCAGCGCGTCCCAGTAGGACCCGACCGACGTCCCGGACGGCAGGTCGAACTCGACCCGCCAGCCGTTGATCGCGGCGTCGGTGCCGTTGGTGAGGGTGAAGCGTCCCTCCCAGCCCGAGCCCCAGTCGGAGGGCTTGGTGAAGGTCGCGGCGGCGGTGCCGGCGGCGTGCGCGCCGGGCGCGAGGGCGAGGACGAGGAGCAGGGCGGCGAGGACGCCGAGGGCAGAGCGGGGGCGCAAGGGCTCACTCCATCGCTTCAGAAGGCTGGCGGATTCCCCCGAACCCCGAGATCGTTCACGCATTAGACAGGAAGGTTTCCTATCTATTTAGGGTCAAGGTAGCCAGCGTCCGGGGCGTCGGCAAGACCCTGGTGCGGGCGCCGTGCGGGCCCCGTGCCGCCGTCCGGGACCACCCCAGCTCGCGCACCGAACCAGCTCCGGCGATCTTGGAAATCGGCAGATCTCGCCGGAACCGGCGGCGATCGACGGCGAACTTCGCCAGGTGACCGGCCCGGCCGCCCGATCTAGGCTCGCGAGGACCCCCTTCCGCGGCCGGGCGCGGGTAAAGAAACGATCTTCCTGAACATGGTTCATTCAATATCTTGACTGATTCCAGAAAATGGGACAGTCTGGGGTCGTGGCCAGCTCCTTGGACTTCCACGCGATGCTGCGTGCGGCCGCCCTGAGCGTGACCCGCCCGCGGCTGGCGGTGCTGAGCGCCGTCCACGCGCACCCGCACGCCGACACCGATTCGGTCATCGGCGCCGTGCGCGAGGAACTCCCGAAGGTCTCCCACCAGGCCGTCTACGACTCGCTGCGCGCGCTGACGGCGGCGGGCCTGCTGCGGCGCATCCAGCCGTCCGGTTCCGTGGCCCGGTACGAGTCACGGATCGGGGACAACCACCACCACGTCGTCTGCCGTTCGTGCGGGGCCATCGCCGACGTCGACTGCGCCGTGGGCGCGGCGCCCTGCCTGACGGCCTCCGACGACCACGGCTACCTGATCGACGAGGCCGAGGTCGTCTACTGGGGCCTCTGCCCCGACTGCTCAACCGCCCACAGTTCCTGATTCACCCACGGTCGCCCTGGAAGGAATCACATGTCCGAGAAGAACGAAGCCGCCGCCGGCGGCGGCTGCCCGGTCGCGCACGAGCGCGCTCCCCACCCGACCCAGGGTGGCGGCAACCGCGGCTGGTGGCCGGAACGGCTCAACCTGAAGCTGCTCGCCAAGAACCCGCCCATGGCCAACCCGCTGGGCGAGGACTTCAACTACGCCGAGGCGTTCGAGAGCCTCGACCTCGCCGCCGTGAAGCAGGACATCGCGCACGTGCTCACGGACTCCCAGGACTGGTGGCCCGCCGACTTCGGCAACTACGGGCCGCTGATCATCCGCATGGCGTGGCACAGCGCGGGGACCTACCGCGTCAGCGACGGCCGCGGCGGCGCCGGCGCGGGCCAGCAGCGCTTCGCGCCCCTCAACAGCTGGCCGGACAACGCGAGCCTCGACAAGGCCCGCCGCGTGCTGTGGCCGGTCAAGAAGAAGTACGGCCGCAAGATCTCGTGGGCCGACCTGATGATCCTGGCCGGCAACGTCGCCCTGGAGACGATGGGCCTGAAGACCTTCGGCTTCGCCGGCGGCCGCCGCGACGCCTGGGAGGCCGAGGAGGACGTCTTCTGGGGCCCCGAGACCGCCTGGCTCGACGACGAGCGCTACAGCGGTGAGCGCGAGCTGGAGAAGCCCCTGGCCGCGGTCCAGATGGGACTCATCTACGTCAACCCGGAGGGCCCGAACGGCAACCCGGACCCGATCGCCGCGGCGCGCGACATCCGCGAGACGTTCGGCCGCATGGCGATGAACGACGAGGAGACCGTCGCGCTGATCGCCGGCGGCCACACCTTCGGCAAGACGCACGGCGCGGCGCCGGCCGACAGCATCGGCGCCGAGCCCGAGGCCGCCCCGCTGGAGGACATGGGCCTCGGCTGGAAGGGCACGCACGGCACCGGCAAGGGCCGCGACTCCTACACCAGCGGCCTCGAGGTCACCTGGACGCCCACCCCCACCAAGTGGGACAACACCTTCTTCGAGGTCCTCTTCGGGTACGAGTGGGAGCTCACCAAGAGCCCCGCCGGGGCGCACCAGTGGCGGCCGAAGGACGGCGCGGGGGCCAACACGGTTCCCGACCCGGAGGACGGCACGCTGAACCGCCAGCCGATGATGCTGACGACCGACCTGTCGCTGCGCTTCGACCCGATCTACGAGCCGATCTCGCGGCGCTTCATGGAGAACCCGGACGAGTTCGCCGACGCGTTCGCCCGCGCCTGGTTCAAGCTGACCCACCGCGACATGGGCCCCGTCAGCCGCTACCTCGGCCCCGAGATCCCGTCCGAGACGCTGATCTGGCAGGACCCGGTCCCGGCGGTGGACCACGAGCTCGTCGACGCCGAGGACGTCGCCGCGCTCAAGCGCCGCCTGCTGGACTCCGGGCTGTCGGTCGCCCAGCTCGTCACCACCGCCTGGGCGTCGGCCGCGTCGTTCCGCGGTACCGACAAGCGCGGCGGCGCCAACGGCGCCCGGATCCGGCTGGAGCCGCAGCGCAGCTGGGAGGTCAACAACCCCGACGAGCTGCGGAACGTGCTGCGCACCCTGGAGCAGGTCCAGGAGACGTTCAACGCCGAGCAGACCGGCAACAAGCGGATCTCCATCGCGGACCTGATCGTCCTCGGCGGGTGCGCCGGGGTCGAGGAGGCCGCCAAGGCCGCCGGGTACGACGTCGAGGTGCCCTTCACGCCGGGGCGCACCGACGCCTCCCAGGAGGAGACCGACGTCGAGTCCTTCGAGGTGATGGAGCCGACGCACGACGGGTTCCGCAACTTCCTCCAGAAGGGCAACATCCTGCCGGGCGAGTTCCTCCTGGTCGACAGGGCGAACCTGCTCACGCTGACCGCGCCGGAGATGACGGTCCTCGTCGGCGGCCTGCGCGTCATCGGTGCGAACTACGACGGCTCGTCCCTCGGCGTCCTCACCGACAACCCCGGCGCGCTGACCAACGACTTCTTCGTGAACCTGCTCGACATGGGCACGGTGTGGAAGGGGACGGGCGAGGACCCGATGACCTCTGAGACCTTCGAGGGGCGCGACGCCTCGGGGGCGCTCAGGTGGACCGGCAGCCGGGCCGACCTCGTGTTCGGCGCGAACTCCGAGCTGCGCGCCGTCTCGGAGGTCTACGCGAGCGACGACGCGGGCGAGAAGTTCGTCCGCGACTTCGTCGCCGCGTGGGACAAGGTGATGAACCTCGACCGGTACGACCTCACCTGATCGGGAACGTCCGGGACGTCCGGGCCGGTCGCTTCGGCGGCCGGCCCGGACGCCGTCACGGGGTGCGGGAGCCGGTCGCGGCCCGGGTCAGCCGGCGTCCGACCGGCAGGCCGGGCACAGGCCCCAGAACGTGACGTCGGCCTCGTCGATGAGGTAGCCGGCGTCGTCCACCGGGTCCAGGCAGGGCGGGTGCCCCACGGCGCAGTCGACGTCCTTGATCGCGCCGCAGTTCCGGCACACCAGGTGGTGGTGGTTGTCGCCGACGCGCCCCTCGAACCGGGCCGGGCTCCCGGCCGGCTCGATCCGGCGGACGAGCCCCGCCGCGGTGAGCGCGTGGAGCGCCTCGTACACCGCCTGCAGGGAGATGTGGCCCACGCGGTCGCGCACGCCCGAGGCGAGCGCCTCGACGCCGAGGTGGTCCCCGGCCCGGACGGTGTCGAGCAGGGCCACGCGGGCGGCCGTCACCCGCAGTCCGGCGCCGCGCAGCTCCTCGGCGGCGGACGGGGTCTGGGACGCGGTCATGGCGCCGAACCCTCCCTCGCAAACGCGAATCGTTTAAGACAACAAATGAGGCAAGTCTAGCCGGGCGGGCCGGATGCGGGCGCGGCCCGCGTCCCCCGGGCCGGGACGCGGGCCGCCGGCGGGACGGTCAGAAACCGGCCGTGATCTTGGTGAACTCCCAGGGCTGCTGGTCGGTGCCGCTGCAGTTCTCGGCGACGCCGCCGCCCGGGCAGGGCCGGTCCCGGTTGACCGACCAGAACGCCAGCCGGGCCAGGCCCTTGGACTTCGCCCAGTCGCGGATCTTCGTCCAGGTGGCGGTCGAGGTGAGCTCCTGCTGGTCGGACAGGCCGTTCATGCCGGAGATCCCCATGTGCGAGTAGGCGGTGGCGTCCGACCACCCGAACGCCGACTTCAGCGCGGTCTTCAGGCCCTCGGACGCGTTGACGGTGCTGCCGTACATGTCCGCGCCGCCGCCGAAGTCGAACGGCATGATCGTGAAGACGTCCACGTTCGCCTGCAGCGCCGCGGCCTGGTCGATGAGCCGCTTGCCCCAGTAGTTCGGCCCGGTGGTGGTCGTGCCGAACGTCAGGATCGTCTGCAGACCCGGGTTGTTCCGCTTGAGGATCTTCAGGGCGCCGAGGACGCGGTCCTGCACGGCGGCGTTCTCGAACTCGTCGCTGTTCTCGATGTCGATGTCGATGGCCTTGAGCCCGTAGGCGTCGATGACCTTCTGGTACGCGCCGGCCAGCGCCTCGGGCGTGGAGCAGTTCGGGCCGAGCTTGTTGCCCGACCAGCCGCCGACGGAGGGAAGCACGTCGCCGCCGGCAGCGCGGATCTGCGAGATCGCCTGCTCGTCCACGCCGCCCTTGAGCGGGCGCTGCCCGTCCCAGCCGGGGTTGCAGCCGCCGCTGGACAGGATGAACGCCATCGTGAACCACTTGATCCCGGTGGCGCTCATGACGGTGGAGGGGCTCGGCGGGTCGCCCCAGCCCATGTACAGGTAGGGCGCGGCGCGGCGGCTCGCGGGCGGCGGCTCCGTGCAGCCCGTCGTGGTGGCCGTCACCGGGCCGCTCGCCGCCGACTCGCCCGCGGTGTTGTACGCCTTCACCGTGTAGGTGTGGTCCGAGCAGGCGGTCAGCCCGCCGACGGTGGCGCCCGTCCCGGTCGCGGTGGCCTTGACGGCCGTGCCCTCATAGACGCGGTAGCCGGTGACCGTGCCGGACGAGGCCTGCCACGACAGCGTCAGCGAGGTGTCGGTCCTGGCGGTCACGGTCGGCGTCCCGGGGGCGGAGGGCGTGCCGGGTGGAGGCGTGTCGCCGCCCGTGCAGGAGGCTCCGTTGACCGTGCAGTTCTGCGGCGCCCCGGTCCCGTTGACGATGAAGCCGAACGTGACGCTGGCGCCGGCGGCGACGCTCCCGTTGTACTCGCGGTTGGTGAACGCGGCGTGCTGCCCGGACTTGGTGAGCAGCGCGTCCCAGTAGGTCCCGACCGACGAGCCGGACGGCAGGTCGAACTCCACCTTCCAGCCGGTGACGGCGGAGGCGGTGTCGTTCTTGATCGTGTACCTGCCCTCGTACCCCGAGCCCCAGTCGGAGGCCTTGGCGAAGGTCGCCGTCACCGAGGCGGCGGCGCCGGCCTGGACGGGGACGAGCAGGGCGAGCAGGAGGGAGCAGAGGGCGGTGAGCAGGAAACCGGGGAGAAGCCTTCTTCTTCGCAATGTCACTCCCGGGTAGGAGACGTGGACGAGCGGGAATCCCCCGAACCCCGAGTCGGTGCGCGCGCGTTCTGATAGGAAACTTTCCTATAAAACTCGAATGCACCGTAACCACCCGCCCGCCGCCCCGCAAGACCCTGGCGCACACCGATTGAGGGCTCCCCAGACGCCCGTCCGACCACCCCTGCTCCCGCACCGAACCAGCCCACCGGAGCCGAGAAGTCCGTCCGGCCGCGCGCCCTCCGCGAATCCGTTGGTGGGCGGCGGAAGGCCGCGAGGACTACCGGTACGAGAAGATCGACACGGCGATCCAGAGTGACAACGCCGCGCCCGAGCCCGTGCGCAAGGGCCGCCCGATCGCCGTGTCCGGCCGCCTGAAGCGGATCAACTGGCCACCGGATACACCGTGTACCCGGGCAAGACGTCTACTTCGTCGACGTGCGCTGACCGGCCCGGAAACGAGGACGCCCCGCCCGTCCGGCGGGGCGTCCTCCGCTTCTCAGAAGCAGCGGTCGGCGGTGACGATCTCGGCGCGCATGTTCGACTCCATCATGCGCAGCGCGGCGTCGCCGAGCTCGGCGTCGATGTGCGCCACCGCGTCCCGGACCACCCGGAGCTGGAAGTGCCGGACGTAGGCGTCCAGCGCGCTGTAGAGGACGCACTGCTCGGTGACCTGGCCGGTGAGGACGACCTGCTCCACCTTCTCGCGGGACAGCAGGTACTCCAGCGCGGTGCCGTAGAAGGCGCTGTGCCTGACCTTGGACATGAACCCGCAGCCAGGTTCCGGGACGACGGGCTCGACCAGGTCGGGCCGCCGCCCCTTCAGCGCGCGGTCGACGAGGTCTCTCCGGTCGGCCGAGAAGTCGCCGTAGTTGTCGTTGACGTAAAGGACGCGCACGTCGCCGCGCCGTCTGGCGTCGTCCAGCAGGCGCCGCAGCGGGTCGACCATCTCCTGCACGCTCTCGATCAACGCGTCCGCGTCCTCGTGCTCGTACGGGTTCAGCATGTCGATGACGATCAGTGCGCTCGTGCTCACGGACGTGCCCTGCCCGGCGAGGGGGAGCGCAATCATGACCGCCGCCCGCGGTGTTCTCCCAGGCCCGTCGCGGAATGGCGGCGCCGGGATGTCACAGACCCGGAGGGAGGGACGTCATGAGGGGAGAAGCATTCCAGGGAAGGAAGAAGAGAATGCGAGTCTTCGTCACGGGAGCGACGGGAGCACTGGGGCGCCACCTCGTCCCCGGGCTGATCGCGGCGGGCCACCAGGTCACCGCCGCCACCAGGTCGCCCGTCAAGGCGGCGGCCCTGCGCGGGACGGGCGCGGAGCCGGTGGTCCTGGACGGCCTGGACCGCGACGCCGTGGTCGCGGCGGTGCGGGCCGCGGCGCCGGACGTGATCGTCCACCAGATGACGGCGCTCGCGGACATGCGGAGCCTGCGCAGGGTCGACCGGGAGTTCGCCGCGACCAACGAGCTCCGGACGCGGGGCACCGACAACCTGCTGGAGGCCGCGGAGGCCGCGGGCGTCCGCCGGATCGTCGCGCAGGGCCACAACTTCCTCTACGCGCGTTCCGGCGGCCCGGTGAAGACCGAGGACGACCCGGTCGAGACGCGGCCGGTCCCGTCCGCCGAGCGGACGGTGGCGGCGATCAGGTACGTGGACGAGACCGTGCGGCTCAAGGCGCCGGAGGGGATCGTGCTGCGCTACGGCACCTTCTACGGGCCGGGTGCTTCGGACTCCATGGTGGAGCTCGTGCGGAAGCGGCAGATGCCGGTGGTCGGAGGCGGGGCCGGGGTCTGGTCGTTCATCGACTGCGCCGACGCCGCGTCCGCGACGCTCGCGGCGATCGAACGCGGCGAGCCGGGCGCGTACAACGTCGCCGACGACGATCCGGCGCCGGTCGCGGAGTGGCTGCCCCACCTCGCCGAGGTGGCGGGCGCGAAGCCGCCGCTGCGGGTGCCCGAGTGGCTCGGGCGGCTGCTCGCCGGAGAGTTCGTCGTGGCCCAGATGACCAGCGCGCGGGGCGTCTCGAACGAGAAGGCGAAGAAGGAGCTCGGCTGGGAGCCGCGGTACGCGAGCTGGCGGGAGGGGTTCCGCGCCGCGGCCGGCGCGTAGCGGCGGGACCGGCGTCAGCCGCGGATGTAGCCGACGACGAGGCCGGCGAGCTCGTCGACCATCCGCTCGTGCGGGATCGGCGGCCGGTCCAGGACGTACTTGATGGACAGCAGGCCGACGGTCTCGGTGATGATCCACAGCGTGGCGTCGATGTCGAGGTCGTCGCGGAACTGCGCGCGGTTGAGCAGGAGGTAGACGCGCACCAGGTCGGTCAGCCGCCGCTGGAGCGCCGCGAGCTTGTCGAACGGCCCGAGCCGCGGCACCTGCTCGACCACGATGCGCAGGAGGTCGGCGTTCTCCTCGAACAGCCGGATCTGGACGTCCAGCAGGGCGCGGCCGGCCTCCTGCCACGGCAGGCGCATCGTGGCCTCGATCTCCTCGCCGAGCCGGTCGGCGAGGCGGTCGGCGAAGCGGTCCAGCACCGCGATGACGATCGCGTCCTTGTTGGGGAAGTACTGGTACAGCGATCCGTTGCCGACGCCCGCGGCCCTGGCGATCCGGTTGGTGGAGGCGCCGTCGTACCCGCGCTCGGACAGAACGCGAGTGGCGGCCTCCAGGATCCGCTCGACGGTGCGGCGCGAGCGGTCCTGGGAGGGGGTTCTGCGCGGCGAAAGCCCAGGTGAGCGCGCCACCGGCGGTTTCCTCCGAAACGCGACTTGTAAGCGACTCCTTATTCGCGTTTAGCTTACAGGAGTCGTTTCGTCAGGAGGTCGCGCCGATGACGGTGACCGAGGGGACGCCCGCGAGCCCACCGGCCGGGCGGGAGCGCCGCGGCGAACCGGTGCCGTTCGGGCCCGGCTCGCTGCTGTGGGAGCAGATGGGGCTCTACACGTCGGCGGTCGCGGGCAACGGCGTGTTCGTCCTCCAGGTGATGCACCCGGCGATCGGCACCGTGGTCGACCGGCTGTCGAGCTTCCGCACCGACCCCCTCGGCCGCGCCGCGCGCAGCTTCGCCTCGGTGCAGACCTGGGTCTACGGCGGGCGCACCGCCATCGAGGAGGGCCGGCGGCTGCGCGAGATGCACAGGCCGCTCAGCGCCGTCGACGAGGAGGGACGGCGCCACCACGCGCTGTCGGCCGAACCGTGGGCGTGGGTCCACCTCACCGGTTTCTACGCCGCCGTCACCGCGGCGAAGTACTTCGCGCCCGCCCCGCTGACGCCGGAAGAGCAGCAGCAGATCTTCGACGAGTTCCTCCAGCTCGGGAGGATCCTTCAGGTCCCCGAGAGGATGCTGCCCGGAAGCATCCCGGACTACTGGGCCTATTTCGACGACATGGTGGCCAACACCCTCGTTCCCCACAAGGTGGCGCACGAGGTGCTCGCGCAGATGGGGCGCGTGCCGCCGGGCGTGCCGGGGCCGCTGCGCCCGGCCGTGGCCCCCCTGAGCACGGCCGCCGGACGGCTCGGACGGCTGATCACGGTCGGCACCCTTCCGGCGGAGGCGCGCGAGAAGCTCGGCCTGCGGTGGACCGCGGCGGACGAGCGCCGGCTGCGCCTGGCCGGGCAGGTCATCGGGCGCGGCGCGCCGCTGCTGCCCGAACGCGTCCGCTACATGCCCATCGCCTACCGCGCCCGGCAGGCGGCCCGCGCCCAGGAGCGGCTGGAGCGCGCCCTGGCGCACCGGCCCATGTGAACCCCCCGCAGGAGGTCGATCACCATGCCCGCCGAAGACCCGCTGGCGGCGATGGCCGCCGCCGCCCCCTCGAAGATCGCGGTCGTCGAGGACGAGCGGCGCCTGACCTACCCGGAGTTCAACACCCTGGTGAACCGGTACGCCAACCTGCTGGTCGAGCACGGCGTCCGGGCCGGGACCAAGGTCGTGTGGTGCGGCCGCAACAGCACCGAGGTCGTCGCGCTGATCTCGGCCCTGCGCAAGTGCGGGGCCGTCGGCGTCCCGCTCAACTACCGCCTCACGCCGGAGGAGACGACCTACGTCGTCGAGAACGCCGACGCCGCGCTGGTGGTGTTCGACGCCGAGCAGGCCCCCCAGCTCGAAGCGGCCCGCGGCCGGGCGGCCGGCGTCCGCGCCTGGCTCGCCTGGGGCTCCGCGCCGCCGGACTGGGCGTCCTCGCTCGACGCCCTGGCCGACCGGAGCCCGGGCGCCGAGCCCGTCGCCCGCGGCGCCGACCCGGCGGCGGGCACCTCGATGTTCTACACCTCCGGGACGACCGGCAAGCCGAAGGGCGTCGTGCGGGGCGAGCCCGACCCGGCCCTGGTCCTCGGGCTGGTCGGCGAGATCGGCTTCGAGCCCGGCGACGTCTACCTCACGACCGGCCCGCTCTACCACTCGGGCCCGATGAGCTTCATGCTGATCGTGCAGCTCATGGGCGGGACCGTGGTCGTGATGCGCGACTTCGACCCCGAACGCTGGCTGGACCTGGTCGAGCGGCACCGGGTGACCACCACGTTCTCCGCGCCGACCCCGATCCGCCGCGTGGTGGACCTGCCGGAGGAGACGATCCGCCGCAGGGACCTCTCCTCGCTGCGGCGCGTCATCGCCAACGCCGCCCCGTGGCCGTTCGAGCTCAAGCGCCGGTACGTCGACCGGATCGGCGACGGCTCCCTGTTCGAGGTGTACGGCTCCACCGAGCTCGGCGTCGACACTGTCCTGCGCCCCGAGGACCAGATGCGCAAGCCCGGAAGCTGCGGCCGCGCCGCGCCCGGCGTGGAGATCGCGCTCTTCGGCGAGGACGGCCGGCCGATCGAGGAGCCGCACGTGCCAGGCGACCTCTACGTGCGCGGCGCCGGCACCTTCAACGCCTACTACAAGGCGGAGGGCAAGTTCCGGGACGCCGGCCGGGGCGACTGGCTGACCGTCGGCGACATCGCCTACCGCGACGAGGAGGGCTTCTACTACATCTGCGACCGCCGCACCGACATGATCATCTCGGGCGGGATGAACATCTACCCGGCCGAGATCGAGGCCGTCCTCACCGCCCACCCGGCGGTGGCCGACGCGGCCGTGTTCGGCGTCCCGTCCGACGAGTGGGGCGAGTCCGTACACGCCGCCATCGTCCCGGCGCCGGACGCCGCCGCGACGGACGACGAACTCCGCGACTTCTGCCGGGAGCACCTGGCCGCCTACAAGACCCCCAGAGGCTTCGACCGGCTCGCGGAAATTCCGCGCAACCCCTCAGGCAAAACCCTGAAACGCCAACTCCGCGCCCCCTACTGGGAATCCCGCCCCTCCAACCTCACCTGACCCGGCCGCGGCGCGGCGCGGCGGCCGCCGGCTCTCGTCCG
The DNA here is from genome assembly GCF_040674655.1 of Actinomadura sp. NPDC049753. NCBI lineage: Bacteria > Bacillati > Actinomycetota > Actinomycetes > Streptosporangiales > Thermomonosporaceae > Actinomadura > Actinomadura sp. NPDC049753. Next base: position 77,472 of record NZ_JBFARL010000002.1, read on the forward strand.
GTCAGGGACGGGCGCGTTCGGTGCGGCGGTGGTCTGCCTTTCCTTCGGGTTCCGGAGGGCGGGCCCAGGGGGAGCGCTGGGCGGGGTGGCGGTGGTGGGTTCTGGCCCGCCTCGGGGGGCGTTGTGTCAGGTACTCCGTGGTGTCCTCGGCGTCCCGGGGCAGGCGCGGCGCGGTGCCTCGGTCGGCGAGGCGCGCCGAGGTGATCGTGAGTTCGTAGTGGGCCCACACCATGGCGGCGTTCTCCAGGCGGCCGGGCGTGGCGTGAACCAGGTAGACGTCGGACAGGGCCGTGACGATCAACAGGACGGGCGTGCCGCGGTCCAGGTCGGCCGCGGTGGGGTCGGACGGCCAGACCGCGACGCGCAGGCGCCGGTCGTCGAGGACGCGGAGATCCCCCCAGTCCGGCACGCAGACCCGGGGCCGCCCGTCGGGGGCGCAAGTGATCATGATGACGGGATGCTGGCGGGAGGGGGCGCTGCTGATCGCTTGGACGGCGGCTGGGAGCACGTCGGGGGAGAACGCCATCGGCATGTCCGCCTTACGTCGAAGGTCCGACCGGCCCGGCGGGCGACCCGGGCCGGTCCCTGCGCGTCTCGCTCGCTCGATCATATGTTCGATTTCAGAGCCGGGCGAGCGAAATTTCGACGAGCGAGGGCGCCTGCATCATTCCCAGTCATGGGGGGCCGCCATGCGCCGACCTGTCGCGCAGGAGACATGGTTGGCCCGTTGAGGATGCGTCGAGACCGGCGGTCCGCATCCGGGCGGACGCGCACGGTGAGCCGCCGCGTCCTGTACGTCCGCACCCCGGCCGGGGACGCCCTCGCCGGCGCTCAGCGCAGCGAGGCGAGCGCGTCCAGGCGCGGCGGCCGCGCGCCCGCGGTGGAGCAGGTCGAACAGGCGGTCCCACCTGGCGAGGACGGCGTCCGGGCGGAACCGCGACACCGACGCGCGGGCGCCGGCCCCGAGAGCGCGGCGCAGCTCCGGTTCCTCGATGAGCCGGCCGAGCCCGGCGGCGAACGCGGTGACGTCGCCCGGCGGGGCCAGCAGGCCGTCCCGGCCGTCCTCGACCAGCGCCCGGACGCCCGGCGCGCAGTCGAACGCCACCGTGGGCAGCCCGTACGCCATGGCCTCCAGCATCGACATCGGGAAGCCCTCGGCCCGCGAGGGCAGCGCGAACACCGACGCCTCGACGAGCGCCTCCTCGACGTCGGAGACCACGCCCCGGAACTCGACGGAGCCGGACAGCCCGGCGGCGTCCGCCCGCGCCCGCAGGTCCTCCTCGTCCGGGCCGCCGCCGTAGACGTGCAGCCGCCAGCCCGGATGGCGTCCGGCGACGCGCTCCCACGCCTCCAGGAGCAGGTCCACGCCCTTCTCGTAGGCCAGGCGGCCGACGGAGGCGACGACCGGCAGCTCGAGCGTGGGATGCACGCCGGGCGTGACGTGCAGCGCGTTCGGGATGTGGTCCACGTTGGTCATGCCGTCCCTTGCCCAGGCGTCGGCGTCCTCGGCGGTGAGCACCAGCATCCGGTCCGCGCGGGCGTAGAGCTCCTTGACCCGCCGGTACCGCGACGACGCGCGGGTCGCCTGGTAGGACTCGTGGCTCATGCCCACGACGCGCAGCCCGGAGGTGTCGGCGAGCCGCACCCACTCCATCGCCCACACCTGCGCCACGATGACGACCGCCCCCGGCCGCGCGGCGGCGAACAGCTCCGACAGGCGCGCCGCGCCGCGCCGCTGGGCGGCCGTCCGCCACAGGTCGCGGGCCCGCGCCGCGGGGTCGAGCCGCTGCAGCGCCTTCCGCGGGCGCCAGGCCAGGGCGGGCGGGCCCCACTCCCCGTGCAGCACCTCGACGGCGTAGGAGCCGTCGCGGCCGTGGTGGTACGGCTCCGGCCCCCGCGTGATCCCGACGAGGGTGACGCGGTCGCCGCGCCCGGCCAGCAGCCGCGCCAGGTGGTGCGCCCACCGCTGGAGGCCGCCCATCTCGTCGGCGTTGTTGCACACGATGAAGACGTCACGCGGCACGGCCATGGCGTTTCCCCCTCCTGCTCGGCGCTGCCGGGAAGTAGCGGTCCACCACCGTCCGCGCGGCGGTGCCGCGTTCGTGCTCGCCGAAGCGCGCGGCGAACGCGCGGCGCCGCCCGGCGTGCTCGGCCCCGGCCGCGTCCAGGCCGGCGAGCGCGGCGACGAGCTCGTCCTCGGTCCGGGTGATCGGCCCGGGGGCGTGCCGCTCCAGGTCGAAGTAGCCGGTGGCGAGGTCCCTGCCGTCCGGGAGGTGCAGCACGATCGGCCGGTCGAGCAGGGCGAAGTCGAACATGATCGAGGAGTGGTCGGTGACGAGGGCGTCCGCCAGCATCAGGAGCGGCGTCACGTCGGGCACCGCGCCGACGTCCCGCATGACGGCGCGGGCGCCCGGCGGCACGTTCGCCCGGCACAGGTAGTGGGGCCGCACGAGCAGGACGCACTCCTCCCCCAGTTCTCGCGCGAACACCGCCGGATCCACAGGCGGGTCCTGGAGCCGGACGGGACGCCCCTTCGGCCCGGTGACGTACGTGGGCGCGTACAGGACGGCGCGGCGCCCGTCGTCCAGGCCGAGCGAGTCACGCAGGGCCGCGACCTCGGCGGCCAGCTCCGGGTCGCCGTCCACCCCGTTGACCAGGGGGTCGTTGCGGGGATAGCCCACCGGGAGCAGCTCGGCGCACACGCCGAGGCCGCTGCAGAGCGTCTCGGTGTCGTGCCCGGAACGCACCAGGAAGCAGTCGAAGCGCTCCACCATCCGCCGCAGCCGCGCCTGGTCGCCCGCGGGGCCCGACTTCAGCCGCGGCTGGTCCAGCCCCATCAGCTTGAACGCCGACCCGTGCCAGGTCTGGATGTAGGTGGTCTCGGGACGCTTGCGCAGCCGGTCCGGGAAGCCCTGGTTGTCGATCCAGAACTGGGCCCGCGCGAGCGCCAGGAAGTACGCCCACGATCCGCGCTTGACGAGCCGGGCGTCGTCCGGGAACCCCTTGGGGGACGAGGCGTACGACCACACCGCCGTCACCGGGCGGCCCGACCTGCGCAGTTCCCGGTAGATGTACTTCGGGTTGTCGGAGTAGTGGCGGCCGAGCTGGCTCTCGAAGACCGCCAGGCCGGCCCGGACGGGCAGCCGGCTCAGCACCCGGTTGAACACGATGATCTTGGTGTTCCGGCCGGTCAGGGTCCGGCGCACCGCCCGGTCCAGCCCCCGGGCCCGGTGGCGGGCCAGGCGTGCCGGGCGCGACAGGGCGGCGCGGCGCGCGGCGGCGCGGGTGAGCCGCGCCCACGGGCTCCCCGTCTCCAGGGCGAACGCCAGATGCCCGCCCTCGGTGACGTACGAGCGGAGCCGGTCCCCCGCGAACCGCGTCAGCCGCGGCCGGACGGGCAGCGAGACGCCGCCGAGCGACGGCGACCCGCGCCCCTCGCCGAGCCGGGTGACCACCTCCTCGCCGTCCACCCGGATGCGCAGCCGCACGTCCCAGACGGGGTCGATGAACCCGAAGGGACGGATCCTGCGGACGGGGTCGAACTCGGCGCGCCAGGTGAGCCGGTCGCCCTCGTGCCGGACGGACGCGCGGACCCGCCCCTTCCGCGAGCGGCCGCGCCGGTCGCGGAACTCCAGCGTCCCGGCCAGCTCCGCTCCCCGAGGGATCCGCCCCAGCGGGTTCAGCACGTAGCCGGCCATGAGCACGCGGCCGCCGCGCGTCTCCAGCCGCGTCACGGTGTTCGCCGGGCGCAGCTCCCGGAGGGGCCGCACATGGAAGCCGAAGGACGTGACGTCCCGGACGCGGCGGCCGAGCGTGCCGCGCGGGCGCCCGGCGCCCCAGTAGACGCGCCCGTCCCGCTCCACCAGGCGGGCGCGCAGCTCGGGACGCTTCACGGGGTCGTACTCGGCGGCGGCGAGCGCGCCCGCGTGGTCGCCCTCGCGGATCAGGTGCGCGGCGATCGCGGGCAGCGGGTTGGCCTGCTCGAAGACCCGCGGGTCCAGCTCGGCCAGGTAGGCGGCGGCCAGGTCGAGGAAGCGCGCCTGGTGGGCGGGGTCGCGGTCGCGCAGGTCGCGCAGGTACAGCACCAGGTCGTGGTTGACGAACTTGACGTCCTTGGCCCGCTGCAGGTCGTAGGCGCCGCGCAGCGCGAAGAGCATGTCGATGCGGCGGTGGATCTCCAGCCGGTCGGCGAAGTTGGCCAGGTCGGCGCGCCGGTTGGAGATCGACGGCGCCCGCGTCCGCTCCTTGACCAGCCAGTTGTAGACGCGGTGCGGGATCAGGGCGGTCCGCCCCGCCTCCAGGTAGGCCTCGGCGGTGAACAGCAGGTCCTCGTAGTGCAGCCGCTCGACGAACCGCAGGCCGTGCTCCTCCAGGAAGCCGCGCCGGTAGGCCTTGTTGGTCGAGAGCGTGTCGTAGAGGAGATCGGGGTTCTCGCTGAGCGACCCGTAGACGGCGCTGTGCCGGTAGAGCCACGGGTACCAGGGGCGGATCCGCCCCTTGGCCCCCTCGGGCAGGTCGAGGAAGATTCGGTCGCAGAGCCCCGAGACCATGTCGGCGCCGGTGTCCTCGGCGGCGGCGAGGAGGTTGAGGCAGGCGTGCCGGTCCAGCAGGTCGTCGCTGTCGAGGAACATCACGTAGCGGCCGGTGGACTCCTCGATCCCGGTGTTGCGGGGGCGGCCGCAGCCGCCGGAGTTGGTCGGCAGGTGGACGGTCCGGACCCGCCCCGGATGGGCGGCGGCGAGCCGGTCGGCGGCCTCGCCCGTCCCGTCGGTGCTCGCGTCGTCGACGATCAACGTCTCGACGCCGCCCAGCGACTGCGCCAGCGTCGAGGCCACCGCCCGCGGAAGCCTCCGCGCGTCGTTGTAGGCGATCACCACCACGCTGACATCCGGGCGCACCGCCATGGGCATCCCCCTCCGCAGACTCCGGCGTGCTGGATTCCTTTCCAGGAACTCCGCACTGAGGTCCAAGAGGGATCAAAGGCTGTCAACGCTTAGCATTACCCGCCGTCACCGGAGGCTCTGGGCACAACACCCGGAACGCCAGAAGGCGCCCGGCCTGGAGGCCGGGCGCCTTCGCGAAGCGTGCGCCTTCTCGGGCCGCGTCGGATCAGCGTGCGTAGTCGGGGTAGCCGTAGCCGACGACCTGCGACTTCTCGCGGACCTTCTTCTGCACCGCGTTGTCGGTGTTGCCCTCGATGGTGGTGATGCTGCCGTCGCCGTTGTCCTTGACGACGATGCCGACGTGGTCGATGTCACCGATGCTGGCCTTGGACCCGTCCTGCCAGTCGAAGAACACCACGGCGCCCGGCTTGGCCTTGTGGCCCCAGCGGTCGGTCTGCTTGAACCAGCTGGCGTGCTGGACGGTGTAGGCGTCCCAGCCCATGTTCTTGACGCCGGTCTGGGCGCCGAGCCAGGAGACGAACATGTTGCACCACTGGGCGCCGTTGTACTCCTTGACCGAGAAGCCGCCGTCGCGCTTGGCGGTGGCCTTCGCCTGCGGAGTCGAGACGTACCACTTGTGGTACTTGGTCTGGCCGCCCTTGCCCTCGTGGACGCCGACCTGCTTCTCGGCCAGCTTGATCACTTCGGCGGGCTTGACCGCGTGCGGGGGGACCTTGAAGCCCTCGCGCCGCGCCTCGGCGACGGCCTTGTCGGCCTTCACCGTCTTGGCCTGGGAGGACTGGTGAGCGGCGGTGCCCTGCTGGGCGACCACCGCCGCCTGGGAGGAGGTGTCGGCGACCGCGCGGCCGCCGGCGAGGGGGTTGATAACCGAGAGCCCGACCGCGCCCGCCAGGACCGCGCCGACGGCGACGCCGACGGCCTTGTCCTCGGGGGTGAGGCGGTTGAGCGAAAGTCGATCAAAAAGACCGGACATGCAGGGAATCTCCTTGTCTTCCATGGCGCCTACCGGGTTAGCTGACGGATTCGGGCATGGAAGCAGCCCTACGGCGCGACTCTCGGGCGCGCCGATTCACCCCAGAAACGTGGGTCCCCGGCTCCGCTCCGGTCACCGACCGGACGGACTCGGCCTCGCACCGCGGGAGCGGTGCAGGTATACGGATGTCTCTCTGGCAGATCTTGATGAGGGGGCGCGCGTCGATTGGCGCGCATCGCGTGCGGATACCGCTCCGCGATCCTCGGCCGCGCATGGTGCGGCCGGTGGCAACGCATGGGACGCGCTGCGTGATTCGGGATCGAAGGTACCAACCTTCTCAAGAAAAGCAAACCAGGCATAAAGTAAAGTCTTGCCTGCTCAAAGCCCTCTCAAGAGACTCCCAACACCGGGGCTGCGCCGCCTCTTCCCGATCTTTGTCGAAGCGCGCCCAACCCCTTGCCCGCCGCCCTTACCGGGCCTTCGGGAAAAGGTAAAGAAGATCGAATAGGGGGCGTCCGGCGTTCTCCGTCCGGCCCGCCTGCCACCCGGGCGTCCCGCTGAGTGAGGCGCACGTCACACCAGGCGATCTTCGCTGGTCAGGCGTGCCATTCGTCACCGCGAGGCCCGGGCGGTCACTCCACGTAAAGGGCGAAGAGCGTGGTGTCGTCCGCCGCCCGGTCGTGCTCCATCCGCGCCAGCACCTCGTCCAGCACCCGGTCGGGACGCGTGGAGGAGTCGCGCAGGATGCGGGTCAGGCGGACGATCCGCTCGTCCAGGTCCGCGTCCCGGCGCTCCACCAGGCCGTCGGTGTAGAGGAAGAGCATGTCGCCCGGCTCGAGCCCGGTGGTGATCGTCGTGTACTCCCACCCGGGCATGGCGCCGAGCATCGGGTCGCGGACGACCTCCATCGGGGTCGCCCGCCCGTCCCGGACCAGGATCGGCGGCGGATGGCCCGCGCACGTCCACTCCAGGACGTGCCGGGACGGGTCGTAGTGGGCGACGATGGCGGTGCCCGTCGCCGGCGGGTCCATGCCGCCGATCAGCTCGTTCAGCCAGCCGACCAGCCGCCCCGGGCGCTCCCCCGTGCAGGCGAGGCCCAGCAGGCCGTTCCGGGCCCGTGCCATCGCCGCCGCCGCCGGCAGCCCATGCCCGGCCGCGTCCCCGATCGCGAACATCGCCCGCCCGTTCTGAAGGGCTTTGGTCGCGAACCAGTCGCCGCCGATGCGAGCCGTGCTCTCCGCCGCCATGCTGCGGATCGAGGTGCACAGGCCCGGCAGCTGCTCGATCTCGTCCTCGTCCGGAAGGATGGCCCGCCGCAGGGTCACCGCCACGCGCCGCTCCTGTGCCGTCCGCGCCTGCTGGCGCAGCATCTGCCGCCGGGTCTCGGCCAGCGCGCGCTCCACCCCGCGCCGCCGGGTGATGTCCTGCGAGACGATGTTGATCGAGACGGGCAGCCCGGACTCGCCGAGCACGGGCTCGGCGAACACCCACAGATGGCGGGGCGCCCCGTCGATGCCGATCACGCGGTGCTCCGCCTCGACCGGTTCGCGCCGCGAGAACATGGTCTGGACGGCCTCCTCGACCAGCGGCAGGTCGTCGTCGGCCACGACCTTCGGCAGGTCGTGCGGCATCGGCGGCACCTCGTCGGGAGACAGGCCGTAGTTGGCCAGCATCTGCGGCGTCCAGTCCGCCTCCCCGGTGGCGAGGTCCCACTCCCCGAACCCGATCAGGGCGAGCCGCTCGACCCGCTCCAGCCGCCGCGCGATGCGGTCCTCGGCCAGGTGGTACCGCCACGTCACGCAGACACCGGTGGGAACCCGCACGCACCGCACACTCATCCGCGACGAGCGGGACAGGCCCCGCTGAGCCGTCGAGTACTGGATCGAGGAACGTTCCAAGGGCGTCCCGGACTCCAGCACCCCGACATAGTCGTCGAACAGGCCGCTGAGCACCGCCCCCGGGTCCGTCCGCAGCAGCCGCAGTCCGGTCAGCTCCTCCCGGCCCCGCCCGAACATGTCCTTGGCGACGCCGTTGAGCTCCGCGAACAGGAAGTCGACCACGGCGCCGTCCGGCCCCCGCACCGGGACCAGGTGGGCCGCCGAGTCGAGCGCCCCCTCCAGCACCGCCGTCGCCGCCGGATCGTCGGACACCCTCGCGAGGACCTCCGCGTCCCCCGCGGCGTCCTCGGCCGTCACCCGGCGCAGCACGTCCTCGGCCTCCGACAGGACCGCCTGGCGCTCCGCGGGCACCTCCTCGGCGCGCGGCGCCCTGCGCCCCGCCAGCACGGCCCCCACGGGCCCGCCGCCCCCGTCCTTGACGAGCAGCGACGCCGCCTCGGCCATCTCGATGTCCAGATCGCGCGCGAGCCAGATCAGGTGCTGCAGGGCCTCGCCCGGCGGGACGCCGAGACGCCGGGCCAGCACGACCCGCGCCTCCGCCATCACGGCCCGGTCGCGCGCCGCGCCCCGGAGGTCTTCCACGTCCGCACCGTGCACCCCGGGCTGCGTGCCTTCCGCTTCCGCCAACCCCGTCCCCCGTTCGGCGTCACTGCCCCTGGGAGAAAAAAGCTACATACGTCAGCGAGGGACTATTCGCCCATGTCCCTGCAAAGAGGCTAGATCTTTGCCCGGGTTTTCCGTTCACGCCCGAAGCCGACCGCTTCCGGTGACCGTCTCAAAACGGACCCCTTCCCAACCATGTGACCCACGTCACACCCGCGCCACCTGCCGCGTCAGCGAGGTGATCCGCGCCGCCGCCGTCCCGAACGGCGTCCCCGCCGGATGCAGCGTCAGCACCACCACGATCTTGTCTCCCACGACCCCCGTCGTGTGCAGCACGGGCCGCCCCAGCCCCAGGTCGGGCCGCCACGCCGCCGGCCGCACATGACACGGCTCCGACGGCGTCTCCCCGAACCCCGACCACCCCTGCTTGACGGCCCACGGCCGCTTCACCGCCCGCGGAATCCCGAACGTCTGGTCGAACCCGTCCGTCCCGCAGGGCGTCGACGCCCGCAACTGCCGGAGCACGAACTCCCGCTGCCCCTCCGGCGCCCGTTCCAGCAGATACCGGTACATCCGAACCACGTCCCGCGCACTGAGCGCCGTGTACCCCCAGAACCCGGGCTTCTCCGCGGGCGGCGGCGCGGTGTCCTCCAGCCCCAGCTTCCGCACCATCCGCTCGATGATCTGCTTCCGCCCGCCCCGCCGCCAGAACTCCGTGGCGGCCCCGTCGTCACTCGACCGCAGCATCGGCACCAGCAACCGCCGATCGGCCGCCGACACCTCATGCCGGTCCATGTAGTCCAGCGCGATGAGGATCTTCACCACCGAGGCCGACCGGAACGTCCGCCGCGTCGCCCGCGCGACCACCACCCGCCCAGCGGCCCGGTCGAACACCTCGTACGAGGCCCGCACCCCGACCGGCACCCGCACCACCGGCGCCCTGGACGGCGCCTCCGGAACCCGCGGCACGGCCCTCTTCGGCTCAGGACTCCCGCTCACCGTCCGAGCCCCTCCACCGTCCCCGCACCCGCACACCAGCCCCAGGCCCAAGACCCCGGCCAGCAACGCCCGCAAACCCACCATCAGGCCTGCCTACCAGAGATCCGCGCCCCCGTATCTCGGTACGCACGACCCCGCAGACTGCGCTACAGTAATCACGCCCGCTCAAACGGGCACCGGGACGTAGCGCAGTTTGGCAGCGCACTTGACTGGGGGTCAAGGGGTCGTGGGTTCAAATCCCGCCGTCCCGACAGAGTTTATACAGGTCAGAGGGCTAAAGCGGAGTCGCTTCGTGGCTCCCCCGATGTCGGTGGGGAGCCACAGGGGGAGCCAAGGCTCGTAGGCCCGGGCCCAGAAAGCGGCTTTCGTCACAGTGGATAGATCGCGCTAGCCGGAAATGCCCGCCGAGCACATGACACCGGTCAACAAGTCCTCGCTGTGGGCTCAGGTGAACATCCACAGAGCCTGGCGCACCACAGCGACGCGGGACCGCCACACATGCCTTACCGGTTCACCACGCACCCGGTTGACGCCTGGATCAACGCCTCCACACGGCACCGTCACGGGACGCGCTCGACAACGCATTGATGGAGTCGCCGATCGGCTTGTACAAGACCGAGCTGATCAAACCGCGTGGGCCGTCAAAGAACCTGACCGGAAGCCGAACCCGTAAGGCGCATCCATCCCGTACCGCGCGCCAGACATCCCCGCACTCTGCCACGAACCGCCCACTCGGGGGCTGGCTACGACGCACTGGTCAACCGCCGCCCAGCGGGCCACCGAGTACCCGGCGCCGTGGTGCCGCCGACCCGGTCTTCCTCCGCCACAGCGACGTGTGAACGGGCACCGGGCTGAGCGTGTGCCTGGACCGGGCGCTCGCGCCGGTCGCCGACGACCACGGGCAGGACGTCGCGTTGCACATGGCACGGCGGCTGATGATTTACCTGAAACGGCCCGGTGGGCATAGCTGGTTCAACGTTTCGCTCGATCCGGTCTCCACAGTCATGGGACAAGCTGGAGTCCGCAACCGCGCCAGCGACGGCGTTCTCCGCCCGCGCCCTCGCCGCGCCCAGTCTGGCGTGGTCGCTGCCGGCCATCTTCTTCTTGTACGGAGACTAGTTCGGCTGGTGGAACGCAGTCGCGCTGGGGCTCGTGGGGGCGGCGGTCATCGTGCTCTGGCGATCCAGATCCGGAGCGCCGGTGTCGCGACGACGGCGCGGCGAGCCATGGCCACCGATGATCCTCATCGACACGGCCTCGCCGACGCCGCCGTTCGAGCAACTCCGGGCCCAGCTGGCCCGGCAATTCCCGGACCGCTCGCTCGCCGTCGGCACGAGGCTGCCGCCGATCCGCCGGTTCGCAGCCGACCTCGGCCTCGCCGTGAACTCGAGCGTCGCCTACGACGGATCGGCGATTCCCAGCCTGCGCGCCAACGCCGGAAGGCCAGATCGGGCCGCTCCACGGACTGCGCTCCAGCCTGCCCGGGATCCGGTCTGACCGGCGCCAAGGGTCGTCAGTCGCTCGACTCCTGGTCATTGTCCAAACGGCTGGCGTCCCGCACACCTTCGAGCCGCAGAATGGTGACCTTCGGGCCGTCTCCGGCGACCAAGATCTCGTCGGACGTGCCAGCGCGGAACCTGCAGTCGCGGATCGGCCTGTCGCTGGACCACCGGCACATCTCGTGCCCGCTGTCGGCGTCCCAGACTACGATCACGCCGTCGCGGCCGACGGTGAGTGCGCGGGTGCCGTCGGGGCTGAAGGTAGACGCGGTCACCTGGTCGGTGTGACGGAGGATGACGATCTCTCGACCGGCCTGCGCATCCCGAATCTGCGCGGTTATTCCGTCGCAGGTGAGGATGCGGGTGCCGTCGGGACTGAACTCCACCGAGTGCACCCAAAGGAGATGAGTGAGGATGGTGATCACCCGGCCGGTGCTGGAGTCCCAGACCTGCGCCGGATCCTTCAAGCCTCCGGTGAGGAAGCGGCTACCGTCCGGGGTGAAGGCGATGGCGGTCACCGGGTCCTTGTCATGGTCCTCGGCCCTGGCGAGGCATTGACCCGTATTGGTATCCCAGATCTGCGCCAATCCGCCCGCGCCGCTGGTGAGGATGCGAGTGCCATCCTGGCTGAAGGCTGCCGCGCTCACTTCGCCGTAGAAACTGGTAAGGGTGGAGAGTTCCCGACCGCTAGTGGCGTCGGAGATTCGCACTGAATCCCAGCCGATGCTGACGACGCGGGTGCCGTTCGGACTGAAGCCGACCATTTTCACTGAGCTGTCGTGTTTGTTGAGCGTGATGACTTCGCGGCCGCTGCCAGCGTCCCAGATCCGCACCGTACCGTCCCGGTCGCCGGTGAGCGTACGGGTGCCATCGGGGCTGATGGCGATCGCCTCTACGGAGTCGGTGTTGTCGATTGTCCGGGTGGAGTGTCGGTTGGCATCAACGGTCCAAATCCGTACGGTGCCGTCCTGGCTGCCGGTGAGCGCGCGACTGCCACCGGGCCCTAAGGCGACCGCAGTCACTTCGGCGGCATGGCCGATGAGCGTGGTGATGTTTTGGCCGGTGTTCGCATCCCAGACCCGCGCCTCGCCGTCGTCATAGCACACGAGGATACGAGTGCGGTCGGGACTGAAGGTGGCCGCGGTCACCCCGTTGGCGGGACCGGTGAGGGTGGTAACTTCTTGGCCGGTGCTCGCGTCCCAGACCCGAATCTTGCCATCGATGCCGATCGTAAGTGCGCGGGTCCGGTCGGAGCTGAAAGCGACTGCGGTTACCCAGCTGCGGCCGATGAGGGTTGAGATCTCGCGGCCGGTGTTCGCGTCCCAGATGCGTGCGGTGCCGTCCCAGCTGCCGGTGAGTACCCGCGTGCCGTTGGGGGTAAAGGCCACCGCGCCCACTGCGTGGGTGTGGCCGGCGAGGGTGGTGATTTTCCGGCCGGTGCTCGCGTCCCAGATGCGTGCGGTGCCGTCCCAGCTGCCGGTCAGTACGCGGGTGCCGTCAGGGCTGAACGTGGCCGCGGCCACCCAGTCGGTGTGACCGGTGAAAGTGGTGAGGCCTTGCCCATTTCGGGCGTTCCAGATCCGCGCCGTTCGGCCTGGGCCCCCTACGAGAATGAGAGCGCCGTCCGGGCTGAAGGCCAGCGCGTTCACCGAGTCGTGATAGCCGTCGCTGAATGTTGAGAGTTCTCTACCGCTGTGGGCGTCCCAAACGTGTGTCGTGCCGATCGAGCTGCCGGTGACGATGCGGGTGCCGTCGGGACTGAAGGCGAGCGCTGTCACCGAACCAGCGGGGCCGGCGATGATCAATTCGAGCGGATCAGTGATCGGGTTGAGCGCGGCCGGGGTCAGCGGGCGGAGCCAGGCCGTCCGCAGGTGCGGGGTCAATGCAGCGGCCCACGTCGCGATCGCGTCGTCGGGGTGGGCCATCAGCCGTCCGGCAAGCTGGCCGGCCAGTTGTCCGGCGAGCACGTCACCCTCCGCCTGCTCGGTGAGCGCGAGGACGGACTGCATGAGCGCGCGACGGATGGCCTGGCCGCGCAGCCCTGTGGCGTGGGTGTAGTCGCCGAGGAGATCGGGCAGGCTGGCGGTGGTGATACGGGTGTGCATCCAGGAAACCTCACTCAGGAGGTCGTCCAGCTCGTTCTCGCGTCCCGCCCGGTGCAGGTGCCAGGCCAGGTTGCCGGGCAGATACGGGTCTTGGACCGCGATCTCGACCCATGGGCCGGGGCGTCGGGCCTGGTAGCCGTCCAGGAGGGCGGCGTGCGCGTCCCGCACCCGATCGGGGCCTAGCCGCTGGGTGATGGCGTCGCACTGCAGGTCGTGCGCGATGTAGCGGCCGTTACCTGCGGTGGTGAGCAGTGAGTGGCCGACCAGAGTCTCCAGCAGCTCGTCGACCTCGGGGCCTGGGAACGGGTGCCAGAGTGCCGCCGCGGCCTCGCGGGGGAATGGGCCACGTCCGGTGAAGACCGCCAGCCGCAGATACTGGTCACGCTGGTCTTGCGGGAGGATGTCGATGCCGACGTCGATGGCCGCTCGCAGGGTAGGGTACTCGTACTCGGGGTCGAAGTCGCCCTTAACCTTACGCAGGTCATCTTCGATGAGCGCCAAAACGTTCTCGAACGAGCGCCCGCGTGCGGCCATGGCCCCGGCCATCGCCACACCGAGCGCCAGGTTCCGTAGCCGGGTGCACAGCTTCCGCGCCGCCGTGGGCAGTTCGTCGACCGGCTGGCCGGTCCAGTTGGCCAGTACCGCGAGGGCTTGGTCCTGGGTCATCTCGTCCACCGGCACCGGGAGGGCTGCGATCGTGGTGGCAAGGTCCTGGCTTCGGGTCGTGAACAGCACCGGGCAGCCCGGCGACAGGCCCAGCACCGCGTCCAGTGGGCCGCGCGTCCACACGTTGTCCAGCACGATCAGCAACCGCCGGCCGGCGAGTTCTTTGGCCAGTGCATCCCGGGCGTGCTCGACGGTCGCGTAGGACGGATCGGTGATGCCCAGTCGGCGGGCCAGGTCGGTGAGCAGCGCGACCGGATCCGCACCGGGTTCGGTCTTGATCCAGGTCGCCTGCTTGTATTTCCGCCGCAGCCGCCGATCCCGGCACACCGCCGTGGCCAGCGTCGACTTGCCCGCACCCCCGAGCCCCACGAACGCCACCGCGCGCCGCCCGTGCCGCAGCGCCCGGACGGCCTGGGTGGTCAGATCGGTTCGCGGGACGAACCGTGGCTCGGCCCGGGGGGCGGCTCCCAGGAACCCCTCGGCCTCGACCAGCGACCGCTCTTGCCGCCCGGTCTGCCACAACCACGCCCACCGGGCCAGCCCAGCGACCACCACGGCGGCCGCGATGAGTCCGCCGGTGACCCAGCTGGCCCGCTCCAGCCGCTCGTCGAGGTCACCGTCTGACCACCCCACCGTCCACGCGACCGCCAGGACGATGACCAGGCTCCCCCCGACCGCCGCAGCCCACCGGCGCCTCACACCCCGTACCGCCATGACCCTATGCTGCCCGGAAACTCCCACCCTGCGAAGCGATACCAGCGGCCCCGTCCGGCCAGGGCGGTCTTGAGACATTTCGAGGTGAGCGGCCTGGCAGAGGAGGGCCACAGACACCCACCCGGTCAGACCTCTCCGAAGGTGCGGGCTGTGGCATGCTTGACAACAAGTCGGTGCTGGTGATTACTGCGAGATGGGCAGGCTTTCGGAGGGACAACCTGATGGATCCGGCGGAAATCGTCGACATCGCGCTGCGGGACCCGTGGCGGGCGGCCGTCCTGGCGCAAGTGCGCGAACACCGACTGAAAGACTGCTGGGTGGCCGGAGTCGTCCGGAACATCGTATGGGACCACCTGCACGGCTATGCCGAGCCCAACCCGCTGAACGATATCGATGTCACTTATTTTAATGCAGGGAACATCGACCGGAATCGCGAGCCTGCGGCTCAAAGAAAAGCTTGCACGAATATTTCCCGATTAGAAGTTCTCGATAAAGAGCCAGGCGCGGATTTATGTCCGCGACGCGATGCGGCGATGGCCGGAGACATTCACGACCATCAGGATATCATCCTCCGCCGCCCCCGAACTCAGTGCTCCGTTCGGGGTGTGCGACCTGGCCGCCGACCTTGTCGTGCGGCCGACAGCCCCGGACATGCTCGATCTGGTGAAACAACGAGCGGCCCAGAAGGACTTGCCGGGCGGCCGCGTCTGCGGGTGGAGTCATCACTGTGAATAGGACCGTCGTCGTCACCGGGCCGCCCGCCTCCGGAAAGACGATCATCAGAAGATCCGTCGAGTCGTTCTTCCCGCTACAGGGCGAGCCGTTCCTTAATATCGGCATCGACGAGGTTCTCCGGGAGATGGTGCGAACCGGGAAAGCGGGCGGTGAGGCGTGGATCGACGACAATGACGCGGTCCTACTCAAACCCGGGACGGCCATGTTGCGCAGCGCGTTCGACGAGATACTCGACCGGGTCAGTGCACATTCAGGATCGGCATTGATAGAAGTGCCGGTGAATGCTCGATGGTTCCGCGCCTTCACCGAGTTGGACAGATCGGCGCGAGCGCTCGTCATATTCTTGACCGCACCGCTTCGGGTGCGGCGGCAACGAAACGTGGGCCGCGGGCGCGATCGCATTTCCGACGCGGGCCTGGTACAGATGCCAGCGACCCTGCCACCCGCCGAGATGCAGGCCATCATGGATAATGTCGAAACGCTTCTCGTGACGTCGACGGTCAGGCCGCTGGTCGAGACGATACGGCTGTGCCAAGGCTGCTGCCGCCTCCATCTGGGCGATCATGGGGATGCGGCCGGAACCGTGGTCGCCGACCGCGCCACACCGACGGGAAAGTAGACCGGTTTGCCGTTACTGCTGACCATTGCCGTGACCGGCTCCCTGGTCACGGGCTTCATCAACCGTGGCACACCGTTCGTCGTACCCGTGTCCATGCTCGCCGGATACTGCTTCACCGACCTCGCGGAGCGGGTCTCGGCGATCCAGTCGGGGCTTCGTCTGGCCGATCCTGCTGGCCAACATCGTCTACCGGAGATCTCCCGTACGGGTCTCCATCGCCTACTTGGTCGCCATCCCCGTCGACGGCGACCAACTGCTCGTGCAAGGAAGCCGCATCATCACTCAGTTCCAGCCGGTCGGCGGCGTGTACAAGATCCACCTGTCGGACACCGAGCTCGCGCGGCGGTTCCACACCAGGCCAGACGGCCGTTCACCATCGACCGCAGAAGCCAGAGCGATCTTCGGTTGCACCTTCCCGGTAAGGATCCCCACCGGTCGCTCAAAGGGTTCGCGACCCGCGAGGACCGGGAGTTCTTCCCGCTGCGGGATTTCCATGAGGAGCTCGTTGCGACCGGCATCCTGGATAAGGACTTCTTCGCGGCCTTCGACTGCTCCTCCCTGGGCACCCGGCATCTGCCGCTCAAGTACGGCAGCTATTCGCAGTGTCAGCAACTGATCGTCGCCGATGTCTACCTGCTGCGGCCCACGGACGAGCAGCGGGAGGCACTCCGCGAGCTGCGGGAGAAGACGAGGGCCAAGAGCGGTTCGACGGAACGCCACGTCTATCTCCAGTCCGCAGGAGACAGCACGGGCGGAGTCGGCGGCACGGCTCAGAGGGACTTCGATGTCGCACCGACCTCGAGATGGCTGCTGGGAGACTAGTAATGGCCGGATTTGCCGAGGACCTGATATCCCAGGGCTGGGCGCGGCTGCCGTTGGACCCGGCGACGCCGCCGCATCGGAAGGTACTCGAGCGTCGCGCGAGATGCGCCGAGCTGTTCACCCGGATGATGCTGGCCGAGGATCCGCACGAGCTACAGGTCACGCCGACCGGACAGTACGGTTTCACTGCGGACGGGAATGAGAGCACTGTCGGGCTCAGCGAGCTTCGCAGCCATTTCGTCTTCAACCAGTCGCTGCCGTTCGACCACCCCATGGCCTCCCTGGCCCCGCTTTTCTACGGAAATCCCGATGCCACCGCATCGCTGGGCCTCGATGATAAGTTCGCGGCCACCGTTTTGGCTCTCCAAGAGGATCTGGACGTCCTTACGATGGCCCATCTCGAGGAACTGGAGACGACTCTCGGTCTTGCCTTCGGCGAGATCACGGGCAGGCTCGCCCTGGGCGAGCGCCTCTTGCGGCTACAATGGTATCCGGCGGTGACGGGAGACTCTCTCAAAACATACATTGTGGAGGTCGATGGCCGTAATACCAGCATTGTTGGTTGGCAGATGCGAACTGCGGGCGCCACCGAGACACCAACGGTTCGAGTCAGCCCGCACAAAGACATCGGACACTGGACCTGGCAGGTCTACGCCGCCGACTCGAAACTGAGATTCCTGGGTGCGGGCTCGGACGGCGCGACACCGGCGCCCAGCGGCGACTGGCTGTACGGGAACGTCTGCGAGTTCCTGGCGGACGACGTCAAGGGCCTGCAAGCGCCCATTCATTGGGTCGACGTGGACGCCGACAGCCTAGCAAAAAATCGAGTTTCTATTTCATATTTCGCGCATGCGCGCCCTGGGGTCTTCTCCAGAACTGAGTGCGCCGGCCTAAAACTGTACGATCGCCTTGTCGGGCTCGGCTACGCGGCGCAGGACGAGAGAGCACAGGCGGCGCGTATGCTACCGCCGCTCGGGCCATCGGACCAAGAAGTGTTATCCACAATGCTCGACTGGGAGAAGGCGAACCGTGTACCCAGCGGCTTCTCAGTAGGCGTCTCGCGTTATTATTACAAGAGCCACGGTGGGCATATAAGGCGCAGGCCCCGGGATGACGTAGATCCACTCTTGTAGCGCGCTGCGCGAGCTGGCCGCCACAACCACACCCACCGCACGAGCGCGGACCGCGACGACCATCGCCCCGATGATGGGGGCAATCCACCTCGCGCGCTCCAGCCGCACGTCGTTACCGCCCGGCGACAGCGCCATCCACCTTATCGCCGCAACGATCGCAAAGCCCCGACCACCGCCGAAGTCGGCTATGTGGGTCGCGGTGGGTTCGAGCGGCTGGGAGTTCCGGCCTGTTTGATCAGGCGCCCGAACCGCTCCACGACTCCTTCCTCGTGGGAAGCTCATCGCCCGCAGTTGCCTCGGACCGTAATCTTGTTCACAGTAGAAGCCCCTTGGCGGGGGCCTCTGGGGAGCCAATCAGGGAGCCACCGTGGTCGGCCCCAACTGGACCCGCCACGACTCCCCCGGACGTTTTTGCAGGTGAGAGGCTCCCCGATCGACTTCCATCGACCTTAATCGACTGGTCTGCTGTGCCTGGGGGTCAAGGGGTCGTGGGTTCAAATCCCGCCGTCCCGACAGAGTTTATGCAGGTCAAAGGGCCGAGCTGGAGTCGCTCCGTGGCTTCCCCCACGGCGGTGGGGAGCCACAGGGGGAGCCAACGCCCGCAGACTCGGGCCCAGAAAGCGGCTTTCGTCTCAGTGGATAGATCACGTTAGCCGGAAATGCGTGTCAAGCACATGACACCGGTCAAGAAGTCCTCGCTGGGCGCTCAGGTGAATATCCACAGACCCTTCGCTCGTCGTCGCGGACGGGTTCGCCTACGGTGACGCCGTGCAGGACGAGGGCAAGGATCTCTGCCCCGCGCACCATCCTGGGGCCGGGGCGGTTGAAGTAGGCAGGGTCGTCCAGGATCCACACCTGTCCGGCCCGCCCCCGCCCAGTCCCTCGGGTCTAGCCTCGGCCTTGGTGCGTTCCGGGTTGAAGCCGCAGGGCATTAAAGGATGACGTCGGGACGGGCGGCGGCGAGCGCGTCGCTCGCCCCGGTGTACTCGCCTGGCGACGCCCGCGTCGATGGCGGTCGGCAGGCGGGTGTGTTCGCCGAGCGGCTGGCTGACCAGATGCGTGTTGACGGGCGCCGCTGTGTCCGGCCCCTTGCTGGCGGCGGGGTGAGCGAACGGAACCCGCAAAGGGTCATGCTGGCCGTCGGGAGTGGGTGGCATGCCCGTCCCCCGGCAAGTGGTTTGGAGGTCGCCGTCCGGCTGCGCACTCACCGGGGCAGCGGCGATGAGGACAACGCGGACATCGTGGGCGACCCGTACGACCTGTCGTGGCCGGTGATACGCCATGTCGCACCGCACCGGGCTGGGCGCGGGGAACTGGTTCATCGCGGAGAGCCGGGAGTTCCTCGGCCCCGCGCGGCGACCTGGGACGCCGAATTCGGCGACGACATGCCCGCCTACGCCGCCGCGGTCGCCATCCCGGCTGGCTCAAACGTTGTCGACGTCGGCTGCGGCACCGGACGCGCACTGCCCGTCACGCGCAGGTCTACCGGACCCGCGAGGGAGCGTGGTAGGTGGTCGGCGGCCTGATCGTCATCGTTTGGGACAACCTGGGCACCCACCGCTCGGCCCGGATGCGTCGCCACCTGCCCGCCCGGGACTGGCTCACCGTCTTCTACCTGCCGCCCTACACTCCCGAACTCAACCCCGTCGAAAGCGTCTGGTCACACCTGAAGCGATCCCTGGCCAACCTCGCCAAGCACACCATCGACCAGCTCATGAGGCTGATCAAGACCAGCTTGAAACGCATCCAGCACCGGCATGCCCTACTGAACGGCCTCCTCGCCCACACCCACCGACCACTCTGATAACTCCCACTATTGAAGACCCTCTGGAAAAACCGGTGTTCAGTCGCTCGCGAGAGCCACACCCAAGGCCTCGCTGATGGCGTCGTCGAGCGTCAGATAGCTGTCCAAAGCGAAGAAACCGCAAGGCTCGATGCGCTCGGGGAGCACATCGCCCCGGTCGTTTACATAAACTTCTTTTAGCGGCTTGCGGAAGCAATGCCGGGCGAGCACGTCACTGTCTTCGAGCGGCGCGTGCACGACGTTCTCAAAGAAGCCCTTGAGCCAGGGCTGCCGGTTGATGAACTTCGGTGGGACCAGCAGGTCGTCCACCGTCAGCGCTCCCAACTCGGGGACCTTCTCCTTCGAACGATGGCCGTAGAGGTAGATGAGATTGGCCCCGGGCATGGGAGAATCTCCCATCGGCATGTCGACCCTGATCACCCGGCCGAACATGAAATGCTCGCCGGCCTGGGGAACACGGAAGGCGAAGACGTCGCCTTCCCGCAACTTCCGCCGGGACGGTTTCAATATCTCCATGTTCGGCACTTCGAACCCACCTAGTAGCCATTAGACTTGAGCCACGCCTCTCCCCATGTTACAGCACGCTTGTAGTACTCGCCACGCCGCGGACTGATGCTGTTGATCTTATTAACGTACTGTGGATTCCGGTTGATCATGGCTTGCTCGATCGCGCGCGCCTCGCCTCGAGTTACTCCCGAACCGGACGTGATCGCCGAAATCGTGAATCTCGCGCCGTGTTTCGATTGCCGCTTCCTTAGGTTGTTCGTGATGCCGACGTATACGTCCGTTCCACTTTTGTCAACGCCCAGGTACACCTGATAGTTCTTCCGCGCGTTATAACCGCTGCGGAGCCCGGCGGGAAGCCCCTTGGCCAGGATCCTGGCGAGTGCGGAGCCGGTCCCCCCCTCCTTGATCGGCGGCATGCCGGGCGCCTTGCCGCACCAGTCGGGATTCGCCGTGCAGATTCCCGCGTGGACCGCGTACTCAAGACCTTCATTACCGTGGCCTATCTGGTTGTCGCATTCGGCGGTGCCCATCCCGCACGCCTTCTCCTGGGCCTCCATGAGAGCCGTCCAAGACGGGGCGAGGATGAGGTCGCCGGCGACGTGCAACTGCGGGATCTCGAAGAGCGGCGGCGGCGTCTTGACGACCGGCTTGTTACCGTCCCCTCCACCCCCGCCTCCGGCGCCCGGCACGTAGCCCGAGCCGTAACTGTCGCCGCTTCTAGCTACTCTTCGACCGCTGGGGTTGTAAACGTCGTAGCCGCCCCGATTGTTGGGGCGGCGGTCCACGCCATCGCCGTTGGAGCATTCCATGCCGTCGGAAGTTCTGCGGCACATGTTGCCGTCAGGGTCGGCGTTGGTGACGGGGTTGTTGTTGGCGTAGCTGTAGCCGTTCAGTTGCTGAGGGTCGGCCGGGTCCATGAGGGGGTCGACGGAGATGAAGCGGCCTGTTGCCGGGTCGTATTCGCGAGCGCCCAGATGGGTGAGGCCGGTGTTGTCGTTGGTGCCACCGACAAAGCCCTTGTCCATAGCGGTAGGCCAGATGCCGGTGGAACCGCCGCGGTCATCTCCGAAGGGCGTGTACCGGCGTTGGCTGAGGTTGGTCAGGTTAGCGGCGGGGACGGTGAGCTGGGCGGTGTTCTGATGGTCGGCCGCCAAGAGGGTGATGCCGGCGGCGGTGCGCATGGCGACGGTCTGGCCGCCGTGGGAGTAGTAGCGCGTGGCGGTGACGCTACCGCCGCTGAGGCGGAGTTCCATGCCCGGCAGGTACAGGACGGTGCCCGACTTGTCGCGGCGGACGAGCCGGTTGCCGTCAGCGTCGTAGACGAAGCTGGTGTCGCCTTGAGCAGTGTCGGTGACCTTGGAAATTTCGTTCTGGTGGTCCCAGGCGAATTGGAGAGTGGTCGTGCCGTCCGTGCGTTGGGTGGTGTTGCCGACAGGGTCGTAGGTATAGGTGAGGTTCTTTTGCTGGACGCCGCCGGGCCCGCTGGTTCGCTGGGTATAGCTGGCGAGTTGGTATCCCTTGTAGGTGGGGTCGACGCCGGTGTCTCCCGCGTAGCGGTAGCCGTGATCTCCTTGCCAGGCACCGCCGCCGGTTCCAGCTCCCCAGCTCTCCTCTTTAGTGCGGTTCCCGTCCGGGTTGTAGCTGTACTTCTTGCGGTACGGAGCGGGGCCTGCGACTTCGGCGGTGGAGGGGGTGGCAGCGCAGGTGGTGGTGTTCTGCGTCCAGGCATCGGTGAGGCGGCGCTGGAAGTCGTACCGGAAGCACTGGGTGTCGGTGGTGACACCGCCGGTGGATGCGTGCCCGGTGATATCGGTGATCTGCCGGACGTTGCCGGCGTCGTCGTAGGTGTAGGTGGCGTCGCGGGCATAGCCGTCGATGCCCTCGCGGCTGACGGTGGAGTGGGTCAGGCGGCGGGTGGCGAGGTCGTAGTCGTAGCCGACGTTGACGTTCTTGCCTCCGGCTGACAGCACGTAGCCGCGGAGCTGCCCGAGGTCGGTGTAGCTGGTGCCGGTGACGTATCGGGAGTTTCCGGTCAGCGTGAGCGGCCGCTTCAGGTTCTCGTCGTCGTAGGTGTAGGTGAGGACTTCGGCCGGCAGGTCACCGGCTGCGGGCTGGCTGGTGGACTGGACGGTCCCGTCCGGGTTGTAGGTGGTGTTGAACTGGTAGCTGTTGTCCAGCCCCGTTCCCTCGGCACCGGCCGGGATGGTGATCGTTGTACGTTTGGGCCGGTTGAGGTTGTCGTAGTCGTCGGTGCGGATTTTGTATTCGTAGGTCTGGCCGTCGACGCCGGCGGCTTTGCGCGAGGCGAAGGTGAGCTGGCCTGGGCGTACGGTGTCATAACCCCACAGGGAGATCAGGTCGCCCTTGTCGCCGTCGCTGTTGGCAGCGTAGGTGCGGAGTTTGCGGCCGAGTTCGTCGTACTCGTGGAACACCTTGCCCGCGGAGCCACGGGAGTCGGTGGTGGAGACGACCTGGTCCAGGTCGTCATAGGCGGTCGTGGTGGTGCCGCGATCAGGGTCGATGGCGCTCGTCTGCCGACCGCGGACGTCGTAGCGGTACTCCCAGGTCTTGCCGCCCGGCCCCAGGATCTTGGTGACCCGGTCAGCGGGATCGTACTGGTAGCTGGTGGTGATGTAGTCGCTGCCGGCCGGCGAGGCGGCGTTGTGCTGCCGCAGCTCGATGGTGCGGCCGAGCGCGTCGGTGTAGGCGGTGGTGGGTGTACCCCCGTCCGGCGGGGTCTTCTTGACCCAGTCGCCGACCGTGTCGCTTCCATAGCTGTAGGCGGTGGCGTACACCTCGGGGTTGTCGCCCGCGCCTCCCAGTAGCGCCTCGCGGGTTTTGCGGCCGGCGCCGTCGTAGCTGTATCGGGTCTGGCTATGAACCAGGCCCTGCATGTCGGGACCAAACAGGCTCGGGGTCGGGCCGGCCTGGTCGTTGTAGTAGCCGTTGTAGGTGAAGGCGACCAGGCCCCGGCCGTCGTAGAGCATGTCGGTGATGACACGGCCGCCGTTCTGGCCTGGCACCTGAGTCTGGCGGGCCCTCAGGAACCCGTCATAGATCTCATAGGTCGGTCGGCTGAGAGCGCCGGTGTTGGTGACGGTGCGGGTACCCACGACGACGGGCGCGTTCTCGGCTACCTGGTAGGTGAACTCCGCGCTGGCGGTCTCGCCGCCGGTTCGGTTGCGGTTGGGCTCCCATACCTTGATGGTGCGGCCGAGCGCGTCGTAGTAGACGTCGGTCTTGCCGCCTGCTTCGTCGAGCTCGACGATCGGCAGGCCCCACGCCGGGTCCAGCGTCGTGGTGGTGGACAGCTTCAGGCTGCTGCCGTCGTCCTTGGTCACCGTCGGAAGCGTGGTCGTGACCTTGGTCGTCAGTCCGGGCGCTGTCCCCGCGGGGGTCTGGGTGAAGCTGGTGGTGGTGACGTGCCCCTGGACGTCTGACGTCGTCGTGGGCCGGCCGTACCCGTCGAAGCCGGTGACGGCCGACATTTTCTGGTAGGTCGGGCTGGAGCCGTCGGCGGCGGCGTGAGACACCAGGCGCTCGGTGTAGGTGACCCGCCCCTTGCTGATCGACTTGAAGGCGCTCTTGGGGGTCGATGAGGTGCCGTCGTAATAGGTGCGAGTGTCCGACAGCACATGGACCCTGCGGTCCAATCCACTCCACAGGCAACTGCCCTGGGTGACCTCCTTCTCCGCAACGTGGCTGCGAATCCAGGCGGTGGCGTTGTCGGCGTAGGTGTAGCGGGTGCAGCGGTCGTCGCTGCTCACCGCCAGGTCCCCGTTGTCGGACGTCCAGTTGACCCGCCCGGTGTCGTGGTCGTAGTCGGTGCGGACCTCGGCTTTGCGCCACAAGCCAGGCCCTAGCGGGGTGAACGTCCGGGCGTACTCGATGCCCACGATATTGGCGGTGACGGTACCCCAGGACCGGGTCTTGGAGGCGGTCTGGTAGCGGACCGGCAGATTCTGCGTCCACTCCAGGGTCTGGCCGCCGGGCTTGTCCAACTGCACGGTGCGCAGTTCCTGACCGGCGAAGGCGTCGTGGTCGGTGACGGTGCCGCCGTCGCCGTTGTCGACGGTGACCGTGCGCTTCTGGTCAGGATCGGTCGTTGAGGTGCGGTCGCCGTGCATGCCGCGCAGGAAGTAATGGTCGGTCTGGGCGACCATGCCGTCGACAAGGTCGGAACCGGTCAGCACGCTGACCTTGTCGTAGCCGCGCCACTGGCTCCAGGTCTTGTACTTCTCCCGTGTCAGGCCGTCGTCATCGTCGTAATGCCAGGCGCCGCCCTTGGATTCGTCGTAGACATACTTTGTGACCATGTCGGCGCTGTGGCCGGTTCGGTCACGCGCGATCACGTGGGTGACGACGTACTTGTGGAACCAGTCCAGGCTGGGGTCGAGGTCTCCGTCGTGGGCCCAGTAGACCGGGAAGCAGCGCTTGGTGTTGGTCTGCGGGGTCGGCAGGTCGTCGGTCGTGCATTGGGCGGTGCTGTAGGCGACGGACAGCTCACTGCCGGATTCGTCGGCGACGTAGTCCAGGCGATAGCGCATGAGCCCGCCGGTATCACCGGTTCGGACGCGGTTGTAGCGCTCCTCGTAGTCGAGCGTCACCTTGGGCAGCGTGATCGCGGTGGTGGCTGCGTGCCCGGTGTGCTGGATGGAGGTGGCCAGCAGTGCCCGCGCGTAGTCGGCGGTGCCCCACTTGTGGGTCAGCGTCCAGGAGTCGACGTCCCGCCAGGTGCCGTCCGCCTTGATCACCTGGGTCTTGACCGACTCCAGCCGCTTGCGCGTCCAGAAGGTCGGCGAGACCGTGCCCCTGAAGTCCTTGCACTCGGTGCCGGACTTGCAGTTGAGGTCGTAGGGGACGTCCGGCCACAGGTTCGGATTGGTCTCGATCTTGGAGGGGTCGCAGTTGGTGTCGGTGTCCAGGCACCGTTCCTTGCTGTTGAACACCACACGGGCCGGCGCCTTGGCCCACAGGTTGTCCGACCGCAGCCCGTACTCGATCCGGTTCAGCACACCGCCGCGGACATACGGCGTCTCGTCCTCGGGCTTGAGGTTGCGGCCGTAGTAATTGATCTCCTTGTCGTAGTAGTAGGTGACAGCGTTGCCGTCAGGATCGACCGCGTAGTCCAGGTTCCATCGCCACGCCTGCTGGCACGACGAATCCTTGAACGCGTCCTCGTGGCACGGCTCGTTCGCATCGTTCCCGAACACCGGGACGGTCCAGGTGGAATTGGTCTCCGGGTTGCCGCTTGCCCAGTTGTCCAGCCGGTGCTTGCCGAAGTAATAGACGGTCCCGTCGGTGACGGTGACCTTCCAGTATTCATTGTTGTTGTCGCCGTTGCCGGTTGTGGCGTCGGTACCGGTCAGCTGCTCGATGCGGGTGCCGTCGTCGTTCTTCAGCCGCCATTTTCCTGCGCCGTCGGGGACCAGCTCACCGCCGTGTCCGTTCAGCTGCATCGTGGCGTTGTCGTAACCCCAGCACTGGTCACCGGGGGAGTTTCCCCACTCGTCCTTCGGCGCATCGTCGTCTTCGCAGGCTTTGTAACGGCGCTCAATGAACCCTGGCCACAGGTCGAATCCATCCCCTACCCAGGAGGACTGAGCGTTGGTGTTCGAGGTCAGGCCGTCGATGTTGCCCGAGGAATAGCTGATGCTCACCTGGGGGGTCATGGTGCCGGGCACCGGCGGCACTCGCATGGGGTAGGACCAGGTGAAGTCGCCGGTGTTGAGGTTCATGTTCCAGGTTGACGAGGCCGTCAGCTTGGTGGCCTTGAAGTCGCCCTGCTCGCCGGCGGTTCCGGCGGCCGTGGCCAGGACCGTCGGCCCCGCCGTGGTCGTCGGCTGTTGCAGTGCCGCCTGCCGGGTGGCTGGATCCGATGCGGCCTGTACCTGCGCGATCAGCGTTCGGTTCTTGGTGTCGTGGGTCGTCGCCACCGGAGTGGCCGTCCGGCATTCGGCCCGCTCCGGCACCGTCAGGACGCACGCCGGGTACTGCACGAGCTTGAGCCGATCGGCGTATGCGCCACCGAACGCCGACGCGAAGGAGGCGTAGTTCAGCCCGACACCGACTTGCCCCGGTGTCGCGTCGTCAGTGCGGGCAACCGAGATCATGACGCCTCGGACGCCGGCGCGTTGGCTCACACTGCGGTCGACGACCTGGACCCGGACCTGCTCGGCCGCCGGTAGACCTCGTGACCCCGGACGTGAATCGAGGCGCGCCGCATCGCTCGGAGCGGTGACCCAGACGGGGAGATCACCGGCGCGGGCCCAGCGGCCCTTGCCGGGGACCTTGCTGGTCACCGTGCCGGCCTTCGGCCAGCTCGGCGCAGGGGCCGCCTTGGTGGTCAGGTGCTTGTTCCCGGCCTTGCGCGGCCGCGTCTTCAGCGCCCGGCCCTTGACCGGCTTGGCGTCCTTGAACTGGCGACTCGCCACCGGCTCGGCCCGCGCGGGCAGCGGCGACGCCAGTCCGACCGCCAGCACGGCGGCCATGCCCAGCGCGATCTTCGACCGCATCCGGCGGTGGCCGCCCAGCAGCATCCGGGTACCGCGCTTACTCACAACGTCCTCCGGGGCAACGCACGTCCCTTGATGAAGGGGACGCTCATGATTCTCAACAGGGGAGAGCGACAGCAGTCGGTCGCCGTGCGCGGCCCGTGACGACGAGCCGATCCTGACACCACCCCGGGCGGGCTAGTCGTCGGGGCATTCGAGGGTGGCTTCGTCATAGGTGCAGGGCAGTGGGGAGTTGCCGTTCGGTGTGTCCATCTCCTGAGCGTTAGCAAACCTTGCGACCTCTTTGTCGGTGAGGGCGCCGCTGAGGATCCAGACATCGTCGATCAGGCCGGAGAAGTACTCGCGGTTGGCGTGGTCATCGGCGGATTGGCCGTCGGCCAACCGGCGGCCGACCTGCACCGGGCCGATCGCGTTGAAAGCGATCACATCGCTCTTGGCCGAGCTGTTATTGGCACTGGCGTCAACGGTGCCGTTGACGTAGAGCGTCATGGTGCCGGTGGCAGCCTCGTAGGTCAGCGCCAGATGGTCGGGGCCGGAGTTGGTGCAGATGTTGCAGGACTGCCCGTGAAAAGCCGTGAGCCGGACTGGGTCGTCGCCGTCCTTGTCGGGCATCTCGATCTCCCACCTGCTGATGTACTCATCGGCGGGATCGTCGCGGTCGGGATCCCAGTCAGGGTTCTTGGCTGCACGGGGGTTGAACCGGACGGTGAAGGCGCTCTGCTTGGTCCCGGCGGCGGAGAACACAGTCATGGGGACGGTCGGCTTTGCCGCATCGACCCAGCCGGCGATGGTGAAGCTGCCGTCGGTGCGGACGACCGGGTCGGCCTGCGCCCATTCGCCGCCGCTGGTGCGTGCGCCGTCCAGGGCCAGACATTGCCCGGTCAGCTGGACGCAGGTTTCCTCGTCGGTTTTGATCTCGGCGCCGCCGTTCAGGGTGAGGGTGTGGCCTGCGCCCGAGTCGTCGGGAACCGCGACGTCGGTGCCTGCGGGGCTGTTGAGCCGCCACCGTGCATGGACGGTGGGCCGGTACCATCCGGCCACGCTGGACGGTGTCACGGCTCGGTCGAACACGCGGACGTCGTCGATCTCGCCGTTGAAGTACTCCCCTGGGCTGCCTGCGGTCAGGGTTCGGCCTATGGCGAATTTGCCGCGGCTGGTGGTCCAGGTGCTCATGTCCGCCGCAGCGGGAGTGTCCTGGGCTTTGCCGTTGACGTACAGGGTTAGGTTCTTGGCGGTGGCATCGTGGATGGCGACCAGATGCACCCATTGGCCGACTCGGGCCTGATCGTTCGACAGCGCGGTGGCCACGGTGGCGTCGTTGCCGTCTTTGGTGCGCACGACAGCGGCCCATTTGTTGGTCCAGCCAGCCTGGCCGCGAGAACCGCCCACGTATTTGAGCTGGAAGGCGGACCCGCTCAGACCGTCCTGGCTCAGGACGGTCTGGTAGCCCTCGTCCTTGGTGTGAGCTTGGCCCACACCGACACCGAGAAGCTCTTGGCAGGATTGATTAGTGGCACGCCCATCTCGGCGTAGCCGAGACTGTTGGGATCGTTGTCAAAGTTGAGCTTCAGGGAGGCCGAGTCGGCACGGGCGGGGGTACCGGTGGTGTAGTCGGTGCCGACTAGCTTGGCGGTGTTCACCGAGGTGAACTTCCAGAGCTGGCGGTCAGTGCCGTCACAGCTCCACTGGACGATGGTGGCGTTATTGTCCATGGACCCGCCGAGCACATCGATACAACGACCGCTCCGCTTGGACACCAACTCGAAGCCGTCGCCGCGCGCCTTCTTGGTCCAGATCTGGTTGGTGGTGTCGTAACAACCCCACTGCCATACCTGCGCACCATCACCGTCGGCACCGACATCGGCGCACTTGTTGCTGTTGACGTTGACGAGCTTATAGTCGTCCCCGCCCATGGGATCTAGCCGCCATCGCTGACTCAGCCCGCCATCGCACTCGTACTGAACCGTCTTCCCGGTCGGCCCGTTCTCTACCGACCGGCCATTCACATCGAAGCACTTGCCGGAATGGGCGGCGACGAGACTGTAGGTGTTGTTGACCGAGGTGATCTTCCATAGTTGGTGCTCGCTGCCGTCGCAGCCCCACTGGACGATGGTGGCGTTATTGTCCATGGACCCGCCGAGCACATCGATACAACGACCGCTCCGCTTGGACACCAACTCGAAGCCGCCGTCACGCTTCTTCTTGGTCCAGATCTGGTTGGTGGTGTCGTAACAACCCCACTGCCATACCTGCGCACCATCACCGTCGGCACCGACATCGGCGCACTTGTTGCTGTTGACGTTGACGACCTTATAGTCGTCCCCGCCTATCGGGTTCAACCGCCACCGCTGACTCAACCCATCGTCGCACTCGTACTGGACCGTCTTACCGGTCGGCCCGTTCTCCAGACTGCGCCCGCTGACGTCGAAGCACTTGCCGGAGAGTGCCGAGACGATCTGGAAGGTGTCGCTGCCGGTGATCTCGTTGAGCAGGACGTGGGAGCCGGCGGGGTCATCGAGTTTCCAGTGCGCCTCTTCGGCCGCCATGTTGCGAATGCGGAACTGGTAGGTGGGGGCGCTGCCTTGCCTGCCAGCCCGATCGACCGCCCACACGTCCATCTTCCAGTCGCCCTTGACGTCGGGGATCTTGGAGAAGGTGCATTGTGTCGCGGTGCAGCCCGCCGACGGTGAGGTGCCCAGGTTCTTCCACTGGATCGGCTCGGCGGCGCGGCCAGGCGGAGTGAACTGCATGCCGAACTTGGCCAGTGGTTCGCTATCGGCAGCCGCAGTGACGGTGAAGTCACCGGACTGGCCAACACCGTCATGTTCGGCGCCGTCGTTGGGGTACTTAGTGGAGGTGATGGTCGGTGGCTTGGGGTTGGCGTCGTCGTAGACGAACCAGCACTTGTGTCCCTGCCCGCCAGCGGTGGTGGCGACATCGGTCCACACGCCGACACCCTGCCAATGCTGCCAGTTATCGTCTTCCAAGCCGTCCTTGAAGTCGTGCCCACGCACCATCCAGGCGATCGGAACGTTCTTGGGGATACCGCGGGAGGTCGCCAGATTGGACAGCGACTTGGTGAAGGTGGTGCCGGAGTTCCCTCCACCGGAAGTCAGGGGGGCGGAGTCGGGGCCGAGCCCGCCGGCGCCGATGCGCCACTGGAAGTTGGCGCCGTTGGCGTCGCCCCAGCCGACCAGCCACTCGGCCTGGACGCGGTCGCTGCTCTGCGGGTCGGTGATCTTTGCCGACAGGGTCGGCCAGACCCGCACGTACGGCTTACTGGCGTCGTTGGCGCCGCACGGGTAGTAGCCGCCCTCGGCCTGCAACTGCACGTTCGTCGGGGCCTTGGGCGGAAGGTTGTACAGCACGCGCAGCACCGCGTCGTTGTTGAACCGTTTCCAATAAGCGGTCGAGCTCTCGCTGCCGGCCTTCATCCCCAACCACAGGGTGCCATTGCCACTGGCGGCGCCCTGTACCTCCTCCTTCAACCGGGCATCCTGGAAGACCACGGTGTTGTTGGCGCAACCGACGCCCTCGTTGCCGTAGTTGAAGCTCTTCTCCGCTACCTTGCGCTGCCAGAAACCCGAAGCGTTCTGGGTCCCCCAACTGGTCGAGCCGCTGACAGCCTTGGTCTTCCACAGTTCGGCTTCGGCCGGAGTGCAGTTGTAGGCACCGGTCTGATACGGCTTGAACTCCACTGCGAGGACGTTGGTCTTCAGAACCGCCGACGGCAGCGTGAACTTGTAGAACAGCCGCTTGGTGATGGTCCCGCCGCACTGACCGCCCATGTAGGGGTCACTGTCGGAGCAGTACCCCATCCCCTCGTCCTCCCAGGAGGAGTCGCTGTACTTGGTCGACACCATGACCGCGGCCGACTCCCCCGGTCCTTGCCAATCGGGATCGATATAGACCGGGAACTTGGTGGTCGCGCCGGTCAGCAGCGCCTGATCCGGTGTCAGCTTCAGCATTCCGCTGCTGACCTCGGTCTTCACCACCGCTCGCTGTACTCCCTCCGCCGGCTCCTCGCTGGGCTCGGCCTGCGCCGACGACCGCCTGGGCACTGAAGAGGACGACGAGGGGGATGTCGAAGGCGTGGGCGAGGCCGTTGTGCTGGACGACGGAGCGGGCGTCGGCAGTGGCTCCCCGTTCTCGGCGGGCTGCCCGGAGGAGTCCCACATGAAGGGCTCAGCGGCCCGAAAGACGGTTCCGCCGGCCGCCTCGTCGATGGCGGTCAGACCACCGGCTCCATCTTGCTGTACCTTCAGGCGGTCCGCCGTCAGCTTGAGCTGTAGTTCCTTCAACTCTGGTCGCTGGGCGGCCGCGGCGGTCTTCACCACCAGCACATGGCGGAACCCGTCCCCGACCGCCCGGAGCACCAGGTCTACATCCGGCAATACATTCTGATAAGTCGCCGTATCACCATCGATGAGCGGGACCGGCAAGCGTCCATAAGGCCACGTCAAGGCCAGTTCCCGGCCCGCGCGGGTCATCCGTGCGAACGGGCCGTCCCCGCCTCCCGAGAACGTCAGGCCCACGGTCGTTGCTCCAGGCACCAATTCGCCGTTACTCCGGCGAGTCAGTTTAGTGTCGACCGGCACCCACCTGCCCTCCCTCAGGGTGCGAACAGGCCGGGAACTCATCGTGGCCTCAAGACCGCCATCGGGCAGCGCACGCACTTCCCGCTGCGCACCGGTGAGCGACGAAACTACAACCGGCTGGTCCCATTTTTTCGCGGCGGCTACGGCCTCATCCTGGGACACCACCGACACGGGAGCCTCGTCCGCCTGCGCCATGGGCCCGAAACTGAACGGCACTGCTTGCAGCAGCGAGAACGCAAGCGCAACGGCCAACGCACCCGCACCTCGGCGAAAACGAGTCGAGAAGACGTATCTACCCTTACGGGCACTGTCAAGGCCAAGACAGGACCAAAGGCCCACACATGCCCCCGGGGGATATAAGTCCACCATAAAGTCGCCTTAATTTAACCCGGCGGATGATCTACGGGAAGAGACGCACGCAAGGGTGGATTGTGATTCAGATCACAGCGAGAGAGGGTACTCCAGCGGGCCTCGATGAGCGTCTTGACTCCATTTATCAATGAATGCCACTTCAAGCAATCAAAGAAGCACTGAGAGTGCTATCGATGCTTCGCGCTCACCGGAGGGCGCCTCGCAAGGCTGAGGGGTCACGGCAGGTCACAGCCGCGAGGTAGCGGCCACCGCCGCTCCAGGCACCTTGCTGGCAAGGGCACCTGATACCTGGCCACCAACCCGCCTCGCCCAGACGAACGACCCGACGCCGCCTTCGAGAGGCGACAGCCCCGTCTAGCTACCAAACCGGCTACGGCGAGAACACTCCGGACCGTCACCCATCCGGCCGACTCGATCACAGATCGTGCGCCAGAGTCAGAGTTCGCGTCGTTGACAGAGCAGGCGCTGACGGGACCATCCCCGCGCGGGGATGGTCCCGACCGGTGGAGTCTGGCGTTGTTGAGCCGGACTTGCTCCACGTGCACGCGGGGTTGGTCCACCGTACAGCTGGTGTTGGCGCGCGGGAGGTGTTCTTCCCGCGCGAGCGGGGATGGCCCGTTCCGCGTCCGGATCCGACTTGCCGCGATACTTTCTCCGCGCGAGCGGAGGTGGTCCGTCCTCGTCGATCTCGCCGTTCCAGTCCCACAGGTTCTCTCGGCGGGAGTGGAGGTGGTCTGGTGCACTTCAACACCTCTGGCAACACGAAAACCGGGCTCCATGCGTCGGCACAGAGTGACACGGAGAGCGCCGCTCTGATACGCGAACTCCGGACCTCTAATCCGCATGGTGTCGACCTGCCGGGAGCCCGCTCGCCGGCATCCGTGTCCGTCCGGTACTCAACTCCATCGACACATTCCAAGAGCGACTGGCGCTGCAGCGGTCCGGCCACCGACTATGATCTCGTTCGTCGTCGAGCACCATCGCCCAGATTGTGGGGAGCCGCAGGGGAGCCAATTGGGGAGCCACCGTAGGTGAACTCCCCCGGACCCGCCGCGACTCCCCCAGGGAAATTTCGCAGGTGAGGGGCTCCCCGATCGACTTCCACCGACCTTGATCGACAGGCCTTCCGTGCCACCGGTCAAGAAGTCACTAGCAGGCCTGTGGATGTCCTGGTCGGCCGCACCGCCGCCCCTTCCTGGTCGGATTGGCTGCGTGCCTCCATCCTGGCCTCGAGATCGTGCGGTGAGACCGCGCCGGCGCCTACGCCGAAGGCATTTCAAGGAGCGCAGCCTCAATGCGTGTTTGAGAAGGGTCTCGTTATCCGTGGACGCAACCGCGCATGCGGGATAATTTTCCGCTCTGGCGACTGGTCGCTCGCTGAAACACCCCGCAAAGCTCACGTGCCTGTAGACAAGCCCAGCCCGGAGGAACGTCTCCTGCACGGTGTTCTCGGCGTCCTCGATCGAACCGAGCATCCTGTAGGAGTGCACGTGAAATTCCCGCCAGTGCCACTCCGCCTCACGGACGCCGGCTCGTCGACCTCGCTCAGCCCGGTCACGCGCCCAGCTCCTCCAACCGCTTGTCCGCACTCATTACGTTGTCCTTCCGCCCCGCGTGTCCTGTCATAGGTGGGACGGTCGCGGGGCGAAAACTCATCACCAGGGCCGGTCGGCACGGCTGAGCGTTTTCCGGGGGACCGCAGGGCGGGACGCGGGGCGGCGCTCACCGCGTCGGAAGACCGTGATCCGGCGAAAGAAATCGCGCTCGTCGCGGCTCCATCGGCGTGAGTCAGGGCTGGGAGTACCTCGCGCAGGCATCAGGCATCGGCTCGTTGGGCACGAATCTCTTCCACGAGCTGGCGGGAAGCGGACCGAATCTCGTACAGATGCTGCGGACCGGGTCGACGTGCAGGGCGGGGTCCCAGAACCGCACCGTGTGGTCATCACTGGAACTGGCGAGCGTCCTCGCGTCCGGGCTGAACGCCAGCGCGTCGATTCGGCCGGTGTGGCCGGTGAGTGGCGCACCGAGCCGGTGGACGGTCCGCGGGTCCCACAGCCGGATC
This sequence comes from Actinomadura sp. NPDC049753, assembly GCF_040674655.1. Taxonomy (NCBI): domain Bacteria; kingdom Bacillati; phylum Actinomycetota; class Actinomycetes; order Streptosporangiales; family Thermomonosporaceae; genus Actinomadura; species Actinomadura sp. NPDC049753. Next base: position 111,000 of record NZ_JBFARL010000002.1, read on the forward strand.
GCGTTGTCGGGGTCGGCGCCGGCGCTGGCCAGGAGCCGCCCGTCCGGGCTGAAGGCCAGCGCTCGCACGCCCCCGTCGGACGCGCGAACCGGCGCGGCGACTGGGCGGCGGGTATGCAGGTCCCAGAACTGCAGGGTGCCGTCGTCCGCGCCGATGACGAGTAACCGACCGTCCGGGCTGAACACAGCCGTGCGAGCCCTACTGCGCTTTCCGGCCGTCAGTGTGGTCATGGGACGACCGGTGCGCGGATCCCACAGCCGAACGGTGCCGTTTCCTTCGGTGCTGACGAGCAGGCGGCCGTCCGGGCTGAGACCTCCCCATGTCGGAACGTACTTGTGACCGCGTGGAGGCACCCCGAGCAGGTACTTCGGCGGGTCTACGCTCCACACCCTCGTCTGCCAACCGTTCGCGACGCCCAGGAACCGGCTGTCAGGGCTGAAGGTCAACTGGGTGACCATATCCTCCCAACCGCCCCATGCACGGATCCGGCGTCCGGTCCCGCGGTCCCACAGGATGGTCTTACTGTCGTAGTCGCCGCTGGCGATCTTGGCGCCGTCAGGGCTGACGGCCAACGCTGTGACCATGACCTTGTGGCCGGTCAGCGGTTTTCCGGCACGGTAGCCGGTCCGGGTGTCCCACAGATTCACGGTGCCGTCGCTGGCGCCAGTGACGAGAGTCCTGCCGTCCGCGGCGAAGGTCAGCCCTCCGACGACGGCGCGGTAGCTGGTGAGCGTCGTGTCCGACGAGCGCCGAGACAGGGCGTCCATGAACCGGATCGTCGTGTCGACGCCACCAGTCGCCAGTCGCCTGCCGTCCGGGCTGAACGCCACCGCCTGGACGAGACCCGGGTAGTAGGACTCGGTGTACCGGTCACCTGTGTGGCCGGTCTGCGAAGTTCCGGTCATGCGGCCGCTGCCCGGGTCCCACAGGCGCACCGTGCCGTTGCCGTCGGTGGTGGCGAGGCGGCGGCCGTCCGGGCTGAACGCGACCGCAGTCACCTCGTCGATATGGCCCGTGAGCGGCCTTCCGACCGCGCGGCCGCTCCCCGGATCCCAGAGCCGGACAACGCCGTCATAGCCCGCGGTGGCCAGCCAGCGGCCGTCCGGGCTGAACGCGATCGCCCTGACGGCGGAACCGTGCTTGACTCTTCGGAGGAAGCGACCGGTGCCGGGATCCCACAGCCGTGCCGTGCCGTCGTTCCCGCTGGCCGCGACCATTCGGCCGTCCGGGCTGAAGGCCACCGAGCTCAACCCCTCCGGGAAGCTGTAGGCGAACAGGCCCTGGGGGCGGACGGCGGGATCCCGCAACGGTGCGCCGACCACACGGCCGGTCTTCGGATCCCAGAGCTCGACCTTGCCTTCCTGGCTCGCGGTGGCCACGCGCCGGCCGTCAGGGCTGAAGGCCACTCCGGTGACCCATGCGCCGGCCCTGGCCGTCGGCCGACCGGTCGAGCTGCCGGTCTTCGGATCCCAGAAACGGACCGCGTTCCCCGCTCCCCCAGTGGCGACGACCCGGCCGTCCGGACTGAACGCGACTCCGTAGATCTGGCCGCCAACGCTCATCGGCCGGCCGACGGGGCCGCCGGTCACCGGGTCCCACAGCCGCAGTGTCGTGTCGGTGCCCGCGCTGGCGAGCAGTCGGCTGTCCGGGCTGAACGCCAGCGCGTGCACCGGTCCGGTGTGGCCCACCAGGGTCGTACGCTGCTGGTCTAGAAGGGACGTGATGGCCCTGCCGGCCTCGGGCGTGGGGGACACGCGCCAGGCGGCGGCTGCGAGTTGCCGCGCCACGACGGGCTCGGCGGCGAGGCTCTGGGCAGCGAGCTGGCGGGACAGGGCAATGGAGTGCTGGCGTTCGGCGTTGCGGGCGTTCCGGCCGGCCATGCCGGCCGCCCCGATGGCCGCGGCGGCGAGGAGTACGAGGCCGACGGCGGTGCCGCGGCGGAGCCTGGCCGACCACCGCGCCGCCCGGCCGCTGCTTGCGAGGAACTCCGCGGCCACGGCGGGGAGCGGCGGGTAGCGCTCCTGGTCCTCGGCCCAGCGAGACGCCGCCTGCCGGGCCGTCGCCAGTTGGAGGCCGCGGTACAGGTACGACCCGTTGTCCTCATGGTCACGCCAGACTCTGGCGTCGTCGAGGAGCTGGCCGCGCAGGGCGTGATCGGCGATGTCCGCGTCCAGCCAATGGCGCAGCCGCGGCCACGCGCGGAGCAGGGCGTCATGGGAGATCTGGACGTTCTCGCTGTCGACGACGACGAGCCGCCGGCGGGCGAAGACCTCCAGTATCCGGTCGATGCCGGCGTCTTCTGATCCGCCCTGCGCGCTCCGGAGGGCGGTTCGCGCCAGGGGGCGGCGACTCAGGTGGCCGTCGGAGGAGACGGCGGTCAGGTTCTGGAACACCTGGCGGGCGAGCTTCTGCTGCTCGCGGGTGAGCTCCGCGAAGGCGGTCTCGGCGCTGGTGGCCACGGCCCGGGACACGCCTCCCGTGCGGGCATGGCCGCGGCTGGTGAGCCGATCGCCCTCGCGGTTCTCCCAAATCGTGAGCATGGTCTGCGAGAGCAGCGGCAGGACGCCCGGGCCGAAGCGCCCCGCGGGCGTGCTCAGTTCGCCGAGGATGGTGTCGACCAGTCCGGGCTCGATGCTCAGACCGGCGGCGTCGGCGGGGCCGTTGATGGCGTGCCGCAGTTCGGCGGCCGACATCGGGCCAACGACGAAAAGACCGGCTTGGATCGCGGCGGCCAGCCGGGAGTCTTCGGAGCACCGATCGATGAAGTCGCCTCGGACCGCGATCACGACCATGGCGGCGGGGACGCCGCCGGGGCCCGCCGGCGCGGTCGCGGCCGTGTGCAGGGCCGTGATGAACGCCGCCCGTTCCGCCTCGGCCTGCTCGCGTCCGCCGTCCCCGGTGTCGAGGCGGAAGAGCTCTTCGAACTGGTCGATGATCAGAATGAGCTTGCGGCCGGCCGCCGCGGGACCGGGCAGGTCGCGGCGGAGGGCGTCGGCCTCAACGGCCTGGCCGATCAGCAGGTGGGCCTGGTCGGGGTGGTCGGTGAGGCTGCGCAGCACCGCGGGAGCACCAAGACCTGCCAGTCCGGCCAGGGTGGTGGCGAGTCTCTCCAATGGGGGGCCGGCCAGCCCGTCGACGAGGCGCTGGGGCCAGTCGCGGGCCGCTTCCGACAGCTCGCCCTCGCTGATCGCCGGAAGCAGTCCCGCGCGCAGCAAGGATGACTTGCCCGCGCCGGACGCGCCCGTCACCACCAGCGGCCCGGCGGCGACCGGCCGCCGCGCCAAGGCGCTGACGATCCGGGTGGTGAGCATCTCCCGCCCGTAGAAGATCGGGGCATCGCTCTGGTGAAAGGGCAGCAGCCCCCGGTACGGGGCGTCGCCGCTCCATCCAGGCCGTGCGGAAGAGGTCTCGTCTCCCGTTCGGGTGCGCTGCTCGATCACCTCGACCAGGCCCATCAGCCGCCGGGTGTCGACAGCCTGACGGTATCCGAGGTCCACCGCGGCCTGCAGTTCAATGCTCTGCTGGTCGAGGCCCTCGCGGATCATCCCCAGCTGGACGCGCAGGTCGCCCAGCAGGAAGGCGAACTCGGTGAACTCCTCGCCCAGCGTGGCCAGCCCGGCGGCGAGCCGCGCCTGCAGATCGTGGTCTCCGGCGCGGATCGCGGCCTCGATCGCGGCACCGACCACGCCGACCTCGCGCAGCACCCGGGCGAGATCGTCCCGGAGTTCCTCCGCCCTCTCCCCACCGTCCTCAAGGATCTGCTGGATCCGGCGCTCCAGCTCCGTCTCCAGATCCTCGCGCGACGGCTCCTCCTCGGTGTCCGCGAGCCGCGCTAACCCATCCTTCACCACATCGGTCAGCACGTTCCCGCCGACCGCCGTGACCGCGCCGACCCCTGCTGCCGTCACCGCCGCCGCACCCAGCCCCGATGTCAGCAGCGGCCCGAAAGCTCCTGCCGACAACACCGCCAGCAGCACCGGGGAGGATAAGCGGCGCCCCGTGTCCCCTGTCGTCCGCGCCAACTGGACGACCCGCGCCCGCACCCCCTCGCGCATCAGATGCCGCTGGTCGTCCCCAAGCCCCGTCGTCCCCACTTCGCGAGTATCGCCCACCGGACATGGCAGCGGACGCCGCATCGGTGAACGGCTCGATGCGGTCAAGCGCCCTACCGACGGCCAGGCGACAACGATTCGGCGAGACCCGCATTGGGTACGGCGAGCGCCTCCTCTACGGCTTCGCCTCACCGTTCGACCAGCATGAAGTCTGCCGCGACCAGCGAGGCCACCAGGTGCCCCCTAGCAGTCTGGATCGCGAAGTCGATCCCGGTCGATTTCGCCAGCCCCGCTTGCGCGGCCAGCAGTTCTGTCAGCCGGTGAACCCTGAAGCCTTCCGGGTTGGATGAAAGCCCGGTTTACCTGGCGCCGGTCGGCGCTGGTGTGTTGATGGAACGGTAGTAGGCGATCTCGTACTCGAGGGGTGGAACATCGCCGATCGCGGTGTGTGGTCGGGGCGCTGGTTGTACCGGCCGACCCCTCAGACGATGGCGTACTCGACCTGGTCGCGGGTGCGCCAGGTGTGGCGGTGGATCGGCTCGGTCTTGAAGGTGGCGTTCAGCGACTCGGCGATCGTGTTGTCGTACAAATCGGCGACCGAGCCGACCAAGGCGGTCACGCCGAGGTCGGCCAGCCGGGTGGTGTAGCGGAAGCTGACGTATTGGCAGCCCCTGTCGGAGTGATGGATCAGAGTGCCCGGTTGACCCGGCCGTTCGCGGTAGCGTTCCCACAGCGCCATTTCCAGCGCGTCCAGCGGCAGGTCGGTACGCAGGTGATCGGCCAGTTGCCAACCCACGATGCGGCGGGAGAAGGCGTCCAGTACGAACGCCACGTACACCCAGCCCTCCCACGCGCGCACATACGTGATGTCCACCGGCCACAACCGAGCCGGCCGGTCTGCAGTGAACTGCCGGTTGACCAGGTCGGGGGCGCGGTGCCGTCTGGTCCGGAGTGGTGGTGCGCCGCGGTCGCGGCGGTGTACCACCTGCAGGCCGCGGGCGCGCATCAGCCGTTCCACCGTGCACCGCGCCACCTGCACGCCCTGGCGGCGCAGCTGCTTGTGCCCCCCGGTAGGCGCCGTGGCGCGCCGACGACCACGTTCACTTGCCCGGTGCGCTGGGTGACCGCCGGTCTCATAGGGCGGCGAAGACTTGGACTTCTATATCGGCTGGGATCGCTTCGAGAAACTTCTGCTCGCGTTTGCGCGCGGCACCCTCGGGCTTCGGGATGTCAACTTCCGTCGGTACGGCGTTCCCGGTTAGGCGCAGCACGGCACGAGTTTGCCCGCCGCGAGCCAGGCGGCCTCTACATCGTTATCCAGTGCAAGGCTTTACGGGAACCTGCTCGGCGAAGGTCCGGCGCAGGTGTCGTCGCCGCACCGGAACCGGTGAATCCGCAGATGGACTCAGCACCTTCTGCCGACCGACCGCCGTGTCGGATAGGCGCCCTCGTAGTGGCTGTGCCTGCGCTGCGACCACGTTCCGCACGCCGGGCATCAGGACTTCCTCGCCCACGGCGTCCGTCTCCGAAAACAATGGCAGTCGGCGTGCTGCCTCCCAAACTCCATCGACACGCACGGACGAACGCCCACGTTCCATAGAGACAAAGGGCCTCGGACCGTGATCTTGATTCGATAGTAGAAGCCGCCCCAGGCGGGGATTCTGGGGAGCCGATCAGGGAGCCACCGTGGTCAGCCCCATCTGGACCCGCCACGACTTCCCCGGACGTTTTCGCAGGTGAGAGGCTCCCCGATCGACTTCCATCGACCTTGATCGACTGGTCTTCCGTGCCTGGGGGTCAAGGGGTCGTGGGTTCAAATCCCGCCGTCCCGACAAGAAGTACCAGCTCAAAGGCCGTTTCTCCACCACGGAGAACCGGCCTCTTGATCGTTAGTTAGCCGTTCGTTAGCGAACCCGGCCGCCTCCCCCGGCACTCGGACGGTTCACACAGGACCAGAAGAACAGGCAACGGCCCGCTCCAGCCCACCGGATGTTCACACGTCCCGGACCACCGCTCCCCCGTGATCGTCATTCGATCCGGAGCACCATCGACCACCAACGCCGGCATCCCGGGCCGCAGCACCGTCAGCCACAAGCGACGAGCCAACGCCCCGCCGCGAGTAGTAGGTTCGTCGGCCACCAGCCTCAGCGGCGTATCTAGCCGCCTCCAGGCCAGCCGACATGCGAATGACCTTGCATGGGAAGTCGCCGTGTTTCGCGATCCGGACGACCTGGGAGGTGGAGGCCGACACGTAGCAGGCATCGGCCACGTGCTGGGGACAGCCCGGTGGGACCAGGTCGCTTCCGGGAGGCGGCGGCATGCTGGTTTCTGTGGCCACGATCGCTACGCGGACCTCGGGCCCGTAGATCTTCGGCCGCCCCGACCGTTCGGCGTCCCGCCAGCCGTCCGGGCCCAGTGCGGCGAACCGTCCGCGCCACTTGCGCACCGTGTTCACGCTGACCTCGAACTCCCTGGCGATCGCACCATTGGCGAGTCCGTCCGCCGCCGCGAGGACGACCCGGGCCCGCAGCACCGCCCGCACTCGCACTTGGCCGAGGCCACCGTCCGCACCAGCCGCTCGCGGACCCGCGAATCGATCGCCACCGCCGCCGCCGTCCCCGCCCACCCTCCACAGCCAACGATCATGGCGGGCCGCTGCCGCACCCGGCAGGATGGGGCCGTGCCGAAGAACCCCCCGGAATCGATGCAGCACCACCTGCGCCAGCGTCTGAACCGCCACGCCCGCGCATGCTGGCCCCACGTGAACGCCATCACGGTCCGCTTCCGCACCGGATTTGCCTACGTGGCAGCCGAGTTGCCCGGCGAGCAGAGCCTGCCACTGTGCCGACTGCGTTTCACCGGCGTACTGCACACCTGGGGCTTCGCCCTCTACCTGGCAGGCAACGACAGCTATCGGGACAACATCCTGCCCAGCGGGCTACCGGCCGGCTCCCCGGAGGAAGCCCTCGACTGCGCGGGCCACATCTACCTCAACACACTCGCGCCCACCATCCGGGTGCCGGCAGGACTCGTCGTCCTCGTCGGTCCACCAGCCTCGGGCAAGACCAGCTTCGTTCGGGCACTGATCGCGCGCCAGCAGATCGACGCGGAAGCCGTGGTGTCCAGCGACGAGATCCGCACGGAGCTTTTCAGCACCTCACCCGCACAAGCGGAATACGACGCGGCGGACGCACGGATCTTCGAGGAACGTGACCGCCGGATCGTCGCCAGGCTCGCCGCCGGGCACAGCGCGGTCGCCGAGTCAACGAACGTTACGCCGCAGGCACGTGCACGACTCATCGCCATCGCCAGGCGCTTCAACGCCCCGGTGACCATGCTGCGATTCAACCGGGACGTCACCGACCTCCTCCAGCAGTACACCGAGCGAGGGCGTACTGACCTCACCGCCGCGGACGTCCGTGCCTACGCCGCCATCATGACCCGGGACGCCGGTGCCGACCAGCTCCGCTCCGAGGGCGCAACCAGCGTCCACGATGTCCCCGGACGTCGCCAAGCGGCCACGCCCGCCGAAGCCGCCGCGCGCTTCTCCTTCGTCTGACACACGCGACGTGTTCACACCTCCGACACCCCTCCACGAATTTCCGCGGACCAGCACTAGAGGCCAACGCGATCGATGGTCAGCGGACCACACGGGTCGGCCACGAAAAGCAGCAGGCCCCCGGTCGGAGTCCGTCACGAGGAGGTGAACCCAGCTGTGCCAGCACAACGGCAAGGCGAACACCGCCGCACGCACTGGCCACCTGGCCGAAGGCGGCATCGGCCACTGGCGCTGCTACTACTAGCAGAGGCGCCTATCGGGAAACAGAACGAGGATGGCGTCGTCGTGCCGGGTCAGGCCGATGACGTCCCGACCCCAGCGCACATCGACCGGAAGCGACTCACGGGCAATGATCCCGAGGACCACGTCGACGAGCCGGTCCTGCGGCAGGTGCAGGTTGTAGGGGCGCTCGACCAGGCCCTCGATGCTGGAGAGGCCGTACCGCACGCGGTCACCGCTGTGCCAGTTCAGGAAGCAGTAGTCCTGTTTCAGGAAGCCCGCCTCGGTGGCGGCATCGAGCACCCCGAGCCGGTCCAGCCCGTCGAGCGTCTACCAGTGGTAGACGACCGCTCGCGGAGCGCGGACGACGTGGTCGTTCCTTTCCAGGACGGTCACCGGTATGCCCTGCCGGGCGATGCCCAGCGCGTTCAGGATGCCGACCGGTCCGCCGCCGACGATGACCAGCGCGGCCTTGGTACTGCTCTCCACGTACAGTTCCTCTTTCCTCACGGGCGGACTCGGATCGGGCGGATGACGTCACGCATCGATGACCAGACCGGGTCCCAGGCCGCGGGAGCAGCAGATCATCATGGTCTCGTTCGCGGTCCGCTCCTCGTCGGACAGGATCGAGTCGCGGTGGTCGACCGCTCCCGCGAGCACCGCGGTCTCGCAGGTCCCGCACGTTCCCTCGCGGCAGGACGACACCACGGGGATCCCGTTCTCCTCCATCACCTGCAGGATCGACTTGCCGGCCGGGACGTCGAGCTCCCCGCCCGAACGGGCGAGCGTGACGCGGAAGGCCTGCCCGCCGCTCGTCAGAGCCTCCGCGTCCACCGGGGAGAACCGCTCAAGGTGCAGCGTCCCGCGCTTGCGATCGGCGAGGTGGTCCGCGATGGCGTCGAGCAGCCCGTGCGGACCACAGGCGTAGACGAGCTCGCCGTCCGTCAGGCCGGCGAGAACGGCTGCCACGTCGGGTGCTCCGAAGACGTCGTCCGGACGCACGTCGACCTGGTCGGGGAACCGCTCTGCGAGGTGCTCGGCCCAGGCCATCGAACCCTTGGTACGGCCCAGGTAGGTCAGCCTCCAAGGGGACCTCGGCCCGCTGCGCACTGCCGACCACGGGCAGCAGCGGCGTGATGCCGATGCCGCCTGCGACGAACCGGTACGACTTCGCCGGTGCGAGCGGGAAGTTATTGCGCGGCCCCTGGCAGGACAGCACGTCACCGACCCGCAGCTCGTCGTGGATGAACTGGCTGCCGCCCCCTCCGGCCGGTTCCCGGAGTACGCCGAGGCGGTAATGGCCAAGGTCGGCGGGGTCTGATGCCAGCGAGTACTGGCGCACCAGTCCGTTGGGCAGCAAGAGATCGATGTGGGCGCCCGGCTCCCACTCGGGGAGCGGACCAACCGCGCGGCCGTGAACATGCAGCCTGTGGGCGAGGTCGAGCTGGTCGCCGTGCTCCCCCCACGGGGAACGTGGCCGAAGACCATGTCATGGGCGAGCCTGGCGCCCCACACGCTCTTCGCCCCACCGATTTCCGCCCGGTTCCCCGGGCTGGGCAACCTGGTGCTCTCCGAGCTCGCCCACCACTCCAGTTCCCGTCCGGACATCCGCACCGTCAACCAGCAGTAGGCCGTGCTGGCCCAGGTCTCCGCCGGCCTCGGTGTGGCCGTCAGTGCCCGGGCCTCCACTACGACCGCCGTATGCCCGGTGGCCATCCGGCCGCTTTCGCAAGGACAGCGCACCTTGACCATGGAGCTGGTCTGGCCCAAGGAGCGCAAGCTCCCTGAGTCCGTTACCCGCTTCCTCACGTTTGCGCAAGAACAGCTGGGCTCCAGCGGCGAGCGACTCTGATGGCTCCCACGTGGATTCCGGCGGACTTCATCGCTCGGGTCTAGGGGCTGGACAGTCAGGGGAGCTCTCCTCGCTGACGGTGGGCAACGATTGCGGGACCGGGCGGGTGCCACCGGAGCTTCGCGATCGTGTGCGAGGTCGCGGATGTATGGCGTTCGGTGATCCAGCGGGCGGCGAGGAGGCCGGAGCCGCCGGGGAGGACGGCGGCGGCGATGATCGTGACGTTCAGGCCGAGGGTGTAAGCGAGGAGGCCGGCGACCAGGGCGCCGGCGGCGTAGCCGATGTCACGCCAGAACCGGTAGGTGCCCAGCGCGTTGGCGCGCCGACCCCACCTGGAGGTGGGGTGGGCGTGGTCGGAGACCACGGCGATGAGGGCCGGGTAGACCATGGCGGTGCTGAGGCCGAGCGCGACGGCCGACACGACTCCTGCCAGCAGCGCCCGCACATTGGTGGTCAGCCCGCCCCCTGACCGGCCGAGCCCGTGATCTGCGGGTTCGCTCCGCACGCCGCCCGGCGGCTCCTTTTGTTCTTCCCCTCTTTTCGCGCACCGGCGGCGTGCTGGTGCACGCCCCGTACCGCTCGGGCACGTCCTGCCACGGCGCACCGGTCCGGGTCCCCAGCCGGACGCGTCGTGCTTGTCGTAGCCGACGTGGTCGGTGACCCTTTCCGCTGACTCCGCCCGGTCCACCGCCGCAGCGGTCCATTCCGCCGAACACGGTTTCAACCTCTGCGCGGGTCTGTTCCCGGGGTCACGCCGGCCTCCTTCACAGTCATCTCGACGGCACGGCCGTCCGGATCGTGCAGCAGATGCCGGCCCGGATCCAGACCCGTCGTGCCGGACTCGGCGGCGAACCCGAGCCGCACGCGGCCGGTCGGCTCGCGTGCGCCCGCCGGGTACAGCTCGAACACCGCGCCGTCGTCCAGGACGGCGGCGAAGTGGTCCGGCCCGGTGCCATGCCGCTCGGGGCGCAGGTCCAGGCCGAGCCCGGCGTAGAACGCGCGGCACTCTTCCAACCTGCTGGTGTAGATCACGGTCAACGTGCTGTGCATGAGGTCCTTCCTGAGGCAGCCGCTGGTTGGATTGGAACCCGAGCGTCCGGAGCGGAGTGGGCGGGGCGGCCGCCCAATGGGGCCGCTGAATCGGAAGCGCCCGGCGGGCTACTGGACGAGAGGTGGGGGCCGCCCGTGGAGCATCCGGGTGAGAAGCCCTGGACGTTCCTGACCAACCATGCCCGTGTCCTGGTCGCGGTCGCCTGCAATCCCCACAGCCACGTCCGCGACATCGCCGACCGGATCGGCATCACCGAACGCGCTGTCCAGCGCATTCCGACCGAGCTGGAAAACCGGCGGGTACCTCACCCGCACCCGCACCGGGCGCCACACCAGCTACACCATCAACCCCGCCCAGCCGCTGGATGACCTGCCCTGGCCCGTCGGCGTACTGCTGAACCTGCTCACCGGTCCCCCACAGCGATCGGTCCTGACGGGTCGCAGAACAGGTCTCAGGTGGGCTCGGGGGCGGAGGCATGCGACCCCGCCAGCGGGTGAGCGGCGTCCGAATGCCGTGAGGGTGGCGGCACTGGCTCATCCCGGGGTTCAGTGCTGCTCGCTGTCCGGCAGGTCACCGCGGGCCTGCATCTCGCGCAATGCCTCGTCGGCAGCTGTGATCTCAGGGTGGTACTGCCGGTGCACCTTGTAGGTGCGGTCGAGCTCGATTTGGTGGTAGAGCCCGGTCGGCTCGCCGAAGCGGAAGTCACGAGGGAGGCGCTGTACGCCGTCGCGGTGCACGATCAGGATTGCGCGGTCGGTGGCCACGAACGTCGCCACCGGCACGGTGAAGATCCACCAACCGGTCTGCGCGATGAAGCCCGTCTGGATCTGCTCCCCTGGCTCCAAGTGCGGTGCGGCCCGCTTGGCGATCAGTTCGATCCGCCGTTCCCGATAGCCCATGACTTCCCTCCGAGGCGAGATGTGCCTGCATCGTAAGTGCCTGTTTTGAACCGGGAGCGTCGCTGATCGTCCCGGACGCGATGTCACCAGGCGGGCAGACGGCCGGACCGGCGAGGGCAATACTGAGTTGATGTCCGTCCCGATGAGCCCGCTTTCCTATCTGGTGTTTGGCCTCGCCTTCGTTGGCCTGGGCTGTTGGATGGCCCTGTTCAACGATCCGATGATGGTCCGCGGTCTTGGGGCGTTGTTCCTGCTGATAGGTGTGGGCATGGTGGCTGGTTGTATCTGGCTGCGCCGGTTGGGTGTGGGCTGGTTCCAGACCTGGTTCTAGCGTTCACCCGGTGGGTTCGATACGCAGGACGGCGGCGGTGTCGAGGATCTCGACGACTTCCAGGCTCATGGCGTTGTTGATGGTCGCGGCGGTTCCCTTGTCGCAGCTCAGCCGGACGTCGCCGCCCTGCGAGGAAACGCCGCCGCCACCGGAACAGCCCGAAATGCTGTAGCCCGACCCCGTCAGCGGCGCGACCATCTCGACCGCGCGGCCGGTGATCGCCGTCACCTCGATCGGCCCGAGGCCATACTTTCCCGGCACTGTCACAACGTCACCCACGGCGACCTTGATCTCGCACGTCCCATCAGCGCACGGCCCGGTCGGCGTGGGATCGGGTGCCTGTGACCCGGAACCGGATATGGCGGGCTGGCCCTTGGCGGGAGACCCGTTCGGGGAATCAGAGGAACAGGACGAGAGAGCGGCGAACCCGACAGCGACAACAACGGCGACGACGGCGGTCGATGACCTTCTTCGCATCATGGTCATTATGGAACCGCAGCGGTGCCGTAGGCGGTCGGCGAACGACGCACATCCTCGTCATCGGCACCCCGGTTCCGCAGGTTCCTCAACCCCCGGAGACGCGTGGGCCGACACCGCGCCCAAGACCATCAGCGGATGGCGCACCCGCGGCGAGCCCAAGGCTCTCCCATTCCCCGCCCCGCTTCCTGTACCGCAACTACTGGCCGTTGTCCGAGCTGGAGGACTGGACTGAGGGATATCGCGCCGAGCAGCAGGCCGGCACCTAGCTGGTCGGCATCGTGGGAACGAACAGGTGGCACGCCCGGTGCAGCCATCACCTCCCGTCCGGGCGCGGCAAGCGATCTGGGGCAATGTTCCTCCTCGGAACATTCGTTGCAGGAGGCGTGATCGCTGTCGCCTTCTGGGGTCCCCGGGAGCAGGCACAGCTGATTCTCCCGGTGTTCGCAACGCTGGCCGCAGCCGTCATCACCGGCTGGCTGTCGTCCCGCAGACCACGCGACTGACCGGAGGGAGCGCCTGCCCGGCCCTGAGGTGAGGTCGGAACTTTCTCAGCCCCGAGACCGTGCGAAGCTCGAACACGAAGGCGGCCCTGGACCGGGGGTGGTCCAGGACCGCAGCGAACACCATCAAGTGTCAGGGACCGGGGTCCACCCGCCCCCGCGCCGCCGGAAGCGCTCGCCCCGGGGCAGCAGGCTCGGCCGCCGCGTGCGCGGCGAGGAGGTCGAGGCGTCGCTGCCGGACGGTTCAGCCGGTCCTGCTGCCGAGCCGCCCTGAGACCCGGGTTGTTGTTGACCCGGGGGTGTCGCGCAGGGAGCTGTGAAGGGCCGCAACGCCCCAGAGCGCAGGGCGGGCGATGCAGCGGCTGTGGCCGGCTCATAAGCTGCGGCCATGACCGAGACCACGAACCCGACGCCCCGCGAGGCCTTGGAATTGCTGCTGGCCGGCAACCAGCGGTTCGTCGCGGGTACCGTCGAGCACCCAAACCAGGACGCCGCCCGCCGCAGCCAGGTCGCCCCGGCCCAGCAGCCCTTCGCGGTGCTGTTCGGGTGTTCCGATTCCCGGCTGGCGGCCGAGATCATCTTCGACCGGGGTCTTGGCGACCTGTTCGTGGTGCGTACCGCTGGCCAGGTGATGGGGCCGGAGGTACTGGGCAGCATCGAGTACGGTGTGGAACTTCTGGGCTGCCCGCTGGTGGTGGTGCTGGGTCACGACTCGTGCGGAGCGGTCGGCGCGGCGTGCGCCGCGCTGGAGGACGGCATGCCTCCGGCCGGGTACGTCCGGGATGTTGTCGAGCGAGTGACGCCCAGCGTGCTGGCCGCCCGCGCTGCCGGACGAGCCGAGCCGGAACAGATCCTGGCCGAGCACGTACGGCACACCGTCGACCTGCTGCTGGACCGCTCCCGGGCACTCGCCGACAAGGTCACCGCCGGGCAGGCCGCAGTGGTGGGCCTTCGCTACCGCCTGGCCGACGGCAACGCCGAGATCGTCGTAGCCCGCGGCCTGGACACTGCGATCTCCGCCGTGCCCTGACCGGGTCCCGACCACCGGGGCCCCCGGCCACCCGCAGTCCCGACCACCAGGGGCGCGGCGCCGGTCCCACATCTTGGGATCACGCGACGGCGGCGGGCCTGTGCTATGTGTTCGCGCGGCCGGTCGGCTCCGGGGACTGGACGAGGATCCGAGCCTGCCGGAACTCCTCGGCCGCGCCCTGCGGCTTGCGTACCGCGTCGGCCAGCCGGCCGCGGACCGCCATGGCCCGCATATGCGCCGCCTCCGGTTGCAAGGTGGCCAGATCGTCGAGCCGTCACGCGGCATCCTGACCAACCGCCTCACACCACCCGGTGACCTGCTGCAACGCCACCTCGTCGGCAGGGGCGAGGTGTTCGGCCTGGCAGCCAACGCACCGCCCGGCCCAGCCGTAACCGGCGCACGCGGCGTGCTCCACGGCAGTCATCACCTCCGCGCAATGGCGGCAATGGCACGCGGGAGGTACGCGGCCTTGATCCGACGTTCCGAGCGGCGTCGGTCGCGGTCGTCGCCCTAGGCGTCCTGCTCCCGAAGCTGGCCCCAGGTGCCAGGTGGGGAGATCAACGCAGGTCACGGACGGTGCATGCCACCCGCCCGCCGGGCAGGTTCCGGTCCGGACGCGCGGGATAGGTCCGGTTCCGGACGCGCCGACCCGGCTCGATAATCGAGCGTCCATCATGAGGACGAAGAACGACCCCGCAGGTCAAGAGCCGGTTCCGGCGGCTGTGCGGGGGCCCTGACGCTGGTTGGTTCGGACACTATGTGAAGTCGCCGGTTACACACCATTACTTTTGGTCGTATCGCGCGGACCCAAGTGGACCGCCGATAAGCGGTGACGGGCGGGCGACGGCCCGCCGCGGGGCGCAAACGGCGGAGTCCTCCCGACCAGCATGTTCGCGCACACGAAAGTCCGCCAGCGACACCCCACTGCCACCATCAACCCCCAGGACGCCTCCGCGGCCCGGCCCGGGAGCGTCGATCGCCGGGGTGGGAGGTGGTCTGCGACGGCCGAGCGTGGGAGGCCAAGCTTGTCGGCCCCGCCGCAACGGTCAGGGCGTGAAGTCGGCGGAGCGCCACGGCATCTCCTGGAGCAGCCAGGTGTTGCCGTCGGGGTCCGCGAACGGCACGAACAGCATGGCGCCCTCGTGCTCGTCGACCTCACCCACGTCGACGCCCTTCGCGGCGAGCTCGGTGCGGGTGGCGCGCGCGTCGGCGACCACCAGATGCAGGCTGCGCAATGAGCCCGGCGTCATCTCCGCGATGCCCGGGAGTCCGGTGCTCAACAAGATCGAGCACGCCGACCCCGGTGGGGTCAGTTGCACGACCCGCGTTCCCGCCACGGGTTCGACGTCCACGTCGACCGCGAACCCGAGCTTGTCGGCGTAGAAGGCCTTGGCGCGGTCCACGTCGGCGACCGGCACCGGTACGAGTTCGAACTTCATCTGCGTCATCACGCACACTCCAGGTGGAAAACAGATCAGGTGGCGGGAACGGAACGCCGGTAGATCAGGTGTGTCACCCCGGCGCCGACGATCACCTCGGGGTCTCCGAAGTCGACCGGCGCCGCCCCGACGCCGTCCAGCATGCGTACACCGCCGCCGAGCACGACCGGCACCAGGTCCAGCCGCAACTCGTTCAGCAACCCCAGGACCAGGGCCTGGCCGACCAGGCTCCCCGGGCCGACGCCGACATCGCGCGCGCCGGCGGCCGCGACCGCCTGCCGGACCGCCGACTCGAGGCCGTCGGTGACGAAGGTGAACGGGGTGACGGTATTCACCCAGCCCGCCGGTGGCCGGTGGGTCACCACGAACACGGGCACGTCCCCGATCGGATGCGACCCGCCCCATCCACCGGTCAGATCGAACTGGCCCCGGCCGACCACCAAGGCCCCGGTGCGCGCCATCGTGTCGCGCAGATAGCCCGCTGTCCCGGCCGAGGTGCGGTACGTGAGCCGGTCGGGTTGCGCCGACGGCGTCGCCACCTCCCCAGCGGTGCACCATGCGAACAGGCGGTCGAATCCCGAACCGCCCGGCCCCGCTATGAACCCGTCCAGAGACACCGATGCCTGCGCAACGACCTTGCCCATTTCGACTCCGCCTCGTCGATCATGCCGTTCTTCCAGGAGAGACCACGGGCGGGCGGAGAACTCATCGGTCGCGGCCAACCGTGATTCGTGGTCGACCGCTCCCTGGTTGTCACCGGGTGGCGGCGTGCAGGTCCCGGATGTACCAGTCGAAGCGTGTACCGTCGCTGCTGTGTGTCGGCTTGCCGGGGGTGAACCCTGCCCGCTGCGCGACTGCGGCAGATGCGGGATTCCGCGGCTCCACTTGGATTACCGCCTCCGCCCCGCCCTCACTCGCCGCGTATTGGGACGCCAACAGGACCGCGCGGGTAGCCAGGCCACGCCCCCGCCAGGACGGATAGAGGCCGTAGGCGACATTCACCTGGCCGGGCGCCAGACCTTCTCCTGCGAATCGCAAGTCAATCGTGCCCACGAGCACCTCTTCGGGACCAATCCGGATGCCGAACGCGCGGAGTGGTCCGGCGGTGTCCCACTGCTCCCGGCAGTGCCGGAAATACGCCTCGATGCCCTGTCGCGTGCCTGGGCCGCCGTTGAGCCAGCGAACGAGTAGCTCGTCCTCCCCCGCGAGGTGCGCCTCCGCATCGTCCAGGCGCAGGGGGGACAGAGTGATGATCCCGTCGGACAGCTTCACTTCATGCATCCGGTGATTCTTGACGCCAGAGCCGTGCCGCACCATCAATTTCTGTTCGGCATCACGCGGAGCTCACGGGCCACCGGAGAGGCTCTCCGTGTGGCTGGTTTGATCACGGCGTCGGAGCCGTCCTGGACAGCCCCGTTCACCGGGCTGAGCCCGCGGCAGTTCGGCAAACTGCTGACGGTGCTGCGGCACGAGGGTGCGGACGCGCCGTCCGCAAGGGCCGGCCGTGGAGCTTTCCGCTGGAGGACCGGGCACGCTGGTCGCGGCGTACTGGCGCACTAACCTGACGATGCGGCAGCTCGCCCCGCTGTACGGGGTGTCGAAGTGGGCGGCGAACCGGATCATCGGCCACCTCGGGACGATGCTCACCCTCCAGCCCCGCAAGCGGTTTGCCAAGGACACCGTGCTCATCGTGGACGGCACCCTGGTCCCCACCCGGGACCACATCATCGCCGAGCGGTCGAAGAACTACCGGTACTCCACTAACCCTGTTCGCCACGGTCAAGTAGGCCAGTCGCAGCAGCACAACCGCCCATCATTTCGGGACGGCCGCCTCGGCACGCCTAGAACTCACGCCCTGCACGCCTCACCTGCACGGACGTAATTTTCGGCAGGCACACGGTCGCAGTGATCCCTTAGGACGTCGCGGCGGTCAGTTCGGCGAGCACCTCCGAGGCGGTCACGGGGTCGAGGTCGCCGAAGGGCTCTTCGACGTGCGGCGTCGGCCTGGAGTCATTGGGCGGGTACTCGTCGAGCCAGATTTCCTTCGGGTACGCCTCGAATTCGTCGATGGCGATCGGGGACTCTAGGTTGATGTTGATGTAGCGGCTGCCGGGGACCTGCCGGTAAAGGGCGTGCTGGAGTCCGGCGTCCATGGGGGCGGTGCGCCGCCAGCCGTGCCGCTCCAGCGTGCGCACGCTGGCCCCCTTGCCCTGGAACCGCTTCAGGCGACGCGCGGCTCGCTCGGCGTCGGTCAGGATGTACACCGTGCGGTCGAGCTGCGGGAACGGCTGCAGGATCGTGTAGTCGGAGAAGAGCGCCTGCCACGCCTCCAGCGAGTCGCTCAGGTCCACGGGGTGGGGGATGCCGATGACGGCGGATTCCGGGAGGGTCAGGACGTCGTCGGCGGCGTCGGCGAGCGTGCCGTCCTCGGCGACGCGGAACGCGGTCGTCGTGCCCCCCTCTGCGGCCGCCCCGACCATGGCGGCGCCGTCCGTGGCGACCCACACCAGCCGCCGCGCGATGTGGCCGAGCAGGGGATGCTCCACGAACAGCCGCCGGAACTCGCCGATCGGCCAGCGGCGCCGCGCGAGCATCGACTTCTCCAGGCGGTGGATCTGGTCGACGGCCACCGTCCGCACGTCCTTCTTCAGGGCGGCGAACCGCTTGTAGGCGGCGGGCGCCAGCTCCGGGTCGTCCTTGGCGCCCGGTTTGGGCAGGGCCTTGCGGGCGGCGCCGTCCTCGTCCCGCACGATCGGCCGCAGGTTCTCGTCGAAACCGACATGGAAGCGGCGCTGCCCGTAGTCCAGGACGAGCCCGCCGCCGGCGTCCAGGCCGAAGTCGGGGACGAGCCGGTCGGCGAGCTGCTCGGAGGTCAGCCCCAGCCCGTCTGCGACCTCCTCGATCTTCTCCTGGGCGCGGGCCCTGAGGGCCGTGAACTTCACCTTCTGCGCGATGCCGTGCAGGTGCATCAACGCCACGTCCGTACCGATCCCCGCCAGGACGTCCAACCCGGCGACGGCCTTGTGGTGAGCGCTCTGGCCCGGCCAGGCGCGGATCAGCGGGGTGAGGCGGCGGACGGTTTCGTCGTCGCCGAGCCATCCCATCTGCGCGAGCGCCCAGCCGTCCTTGGGCGGCGCACCGTTCTGCTCCCACAGCTGGAACAGCGCCCACCCGAACTCGGCGAGCGATTCAAGGTCGCACAGCACCCCGACGACGCCGACGCCCGCGTACACTTCGCCGGGTTCGGACATGGCCAGCATCGTCAGCAAGTGCCGGACGGCGTCGGCCGGCAGCGCGTCATCCCGGCCGCGCAACCGGATCTGCGGCAGCAGGCGCGGATCCGCCCACGTGCCTACGGACGGCATCCGGGCCGGCAGCCGCTCCAGCTCGTCCACCCCCGCCAGCTCGTCCACCAGCGCTTTGACGGCCCCGGCGGCCTCATCGCCGTGTGCCCGCGCCGCCGCCTCGACGAGCTCCTCGGCCGGATGCTCGCGGGCCAGCAGCCGCAGCGCTCCCTCGGCATGCCGCCGCCGCACGCCGGGACGGCCCACCGCGTCCGGGACCAGCAGCGGCACCGCGTCCAGGCCATGCCGGTCGAACCAGGCCAGCGCGGCCTCCCGGTGGCCCTTGCGGTGGCCCTTGCTCTGCCGGTGCAGGTACTCGGCCATCAACCGGGCCACGCCGGCATCCAGGAACGGCATCAGCACATCGGCGTGCGCGGCCGGATCGTCCTTGGTCGCCGCCATCGCGCCGGGCAGTCCCTCAACCTCGAACCGGGCCGCCACCTGCCGTGCACAGTTCATCGCGATGGCTCCCTGCGGTTCCCGCAAGGGCGGCAGCGACCGGGCCCTGTCCTCGGAGCAATGAATGATCATGCTCGGCAGCGCGTTGTACGGGACATACCCCTTGGCGATCGCATCGTCGGCGAGCTCGTCCCAGCCCATCCCTTCCGGCTTGCCGTCCCGCCGCTCTGGCCGCGCCCAGCGGTCCCGCTCGCCGGGCGCCCAGCGCATCGCGGGCCCGGGCGGGGTGAGCCTTGACACCACGACCGGCTTGGCGGGACGTGTCCACGGCGGGTCGACCAGCAGCGGCGGCAGCGCGTCCGGCGGGGCGTCCGGCAGCACGTCGCCGCCGTCGAGCAGCGGGGTGATGATCGCGCGCACCTCGGGTGCCAGGCCGGGCAGCGCCTCGGCCACCAGGTCCCGGTTGGCCTGGACGTGCTCGGCGAGCAGCGCGGCGAGCTGCGGCGAACCGGACGCGGCCGGTGCCATCAGCCACAGCGCCCGGACAGGGAAGCGCCGCATCGCGTCGAGCAGCGCGGGCCGCACGATCTTGCGGCTGGAGTTGTCCGCCGGGTCAACACGGTCGACCAGGCCCTGGAACGCCGCGTCGCTCGGCAGAACCGACAGCATCTCCGGCACGTCCTTGCGGACGGCGTCCCGGCCGGGATCGAGGTCGAGCGCATGCAAGAACAGAGGCGCGATCGCTTCTCCGGCCCCGTCCAACATGGTGATCACGAGCGGCCGGTCCCAGAACCACAGCACCCATCTGTTCGCCTGGAGCACCCCCACAGCCAGGTCGACGTGCCGGGACGACCCCAGAGACGCGAACAGCATCATCGCCGAAAACCGGCCATCGCCGTAGTGGAGCGGTGCCGCCAGGCACTCCTCCACCCAGTCATGCCGGTCGGGCACCAGGAAGGAGACCGCCATTCGCTGCACCCGGGTACGGCGATGCCCCGCCAGAAGGTCCACCGCCTCCCGGTACTCCTCGTCGGAGGCGGTCGCCAGGATGCCGCGCAGCCGCGCACCAGTCAGCACCAGCCTGGTCGAGCCGACCGTGGAGCCGTGGCCTTCCATCTCGTCCTTGAGGACAGCGATCCCGTGGTCGCTCCAGCGAAGCCCGCTGAGCTCGGCGAACACACACGCGGCGAAGGCCAGCCCGTGCTCACTCACCCAGGCGTCCGCCAGCGGCTTCGCGATCGATTCCCCCTGCGAGTAGCCGGCCGAGCCGGTGGCACCGGCCAGCAGGGCGGCGACCACGGCCGCGCCGAGCACATTCGCGCCACCAGACACATACTCGCGCGCCGCCTCGGCCATCTCCGCATTGACACCGGCCCGCTCCACGAGCGGTGTCGACGCCTCCAGCCGGTCGAACCGCTCGCGCAAGTCCGCGCTCGCGGAGCCGTCGATCTTGATCCGGGAACCCGGCCGCCCACCGCGCCGCGGATACAGCGAACGCCGCCAGGCGCCCGGGAAGTCCAAGGTGTTCTCATCCGCTGCGGAACTCAGATGCGCTTCCATGGCTCCTCGCCGTAGATCAGGTACGGCAGAGCAGCGTAGAGGCCACCCCGGACAAGGCCGCAGCCTCTCCCTCACGTGTCCGGGACGCCTTGACCTCGACCGGCCCGACATCGTCCAGTGGACGTACTCGTCGCCCTGTGCCCTGGGGTCTTCCCACATGCAGACCAGGCCGTCGGTGCAGTCCGGCCAACCGCCTGCGTCGGCGGGGGGTGACTGTGACCCCGCCGGCGCCAAGGGCCATCGCCATGACCAGCACGCTCCTGGTCAGCATTCCTCGCTTACCCATCGAGCGCTTCACCTAGACATACCCGTTCAGCATCCCCTGCTCTTCCTGCGGAGGGGCTCGCTCGGTCACTGGAGCTGCGGTGGCCCTGCACCCCTGGGCGTACCGCCAGGATGATCACCACCGACGACCTGACCAGGCTGCGGTCGGCCACCGCACCGGACCCCCTTTGGGAGATCTACTTCAGCCTGCGGCTGCTGCAGACCCGGGAAGACGCGCTGCTATTCGATCCAGGGGGCACCTGGACCGCGTTGTAGAGCCGCAGCATGACCCGGCGGCCCAGGGGCTGGACGCCGCTGAACATCGCACCGTCCTCCTCGTCCAGCGGGATCTCGATCGAGATGATGTAGCTGCCGGCCTCCGCGGGCCCGAGCCTCGCCTTCTTCGGGAACTCCTCCACCTGGGCGAGCTTCCGCCGCGGAAGGCGGATGGCGGGTTCGCCAGTAACGCGTAGGCGCCAGCTATGAGCAATTCCCTGACGCCCTTCTAAGCCGCCGCCCCATCCGCCACCGAAATGCTGCCCGCGCGGCCGGCTCTCGGCCTCGGTGAGCACCTGGAGAAGGTTGATCATGCGTAGTGGGCCTCTCCGGTGGTTCGCGACCGAATCACATTGCTCAACGTGAGGTTGCGATCAGGAGCATGTCCTGCGTGCTGATCGGAGCGAGCCATCAGGGACGCGGCGAGGGCGATGAGTGCGCTGAACAGGTGGGCGTGGCGTTCGTAGCGGACGGTCAGGCGGCGATACCAGCAGCCAGGCGATCGTGCGTTCGATCTTCCATCTGCTTGTCGGGCACCAACCGGCGCGCAAGCTCTGCCACCACCACAGTCCGAGATCGTCCCGGCTGAATACCCGAGGCGTCGTCCAGCTCGGATCGCTGGCGCTCGTTACCTGGGGTGGACGGCGTCGAAGATCCTTCGGAGGTCCTCGGGGGTGACGCCCTCCCGAAGCTCCGCCGGGTCGTCCACGACATGTTCCAGGTGGCCGCGGGCCGCCTCCAGATCACCGCGGCGTGCGGCGATCCGCGCGGCGACGCGGTGAGCGACCCGATGCCGGGGGTGCCGTTCGAGGAGGGCGTCCACCAAGGGACTCGCCTCGTCGTCGAGTTCCAGGTCGCAGAGAAGATCGGCCAGGTCCGAGCGCGGGTCGAACAGCGTGGTGGCCATGAAACCGCTGTAGCCCTTCCGCACCGACGGGTGCACTTCGACCGCCGTGCGCAGCCAGTCGGCGGCCTCGTCCAGCCGTCCCTGACCGCGCAGGGACAGGCCCAGCCAGTACGCCGCCTCGTGCAGCGCCTCCTTCTCCTCGCGGCCTTCCCAGGCGATCCGCAGCACCGGCTCGGCTTCGGCGTAGGCCCCGCGTCGGACCATGCTCCGTCCGGCGAGCCAGCCGCACCAGGCGACACCCCCCTGGACCGCGAGCACCCACATGCGCTCAGCTTCCTGCCGGTCGCCGTACTCGTCCGAACGTGACCCGGCCCACCAGGCGGCCTCGCCGTGGCCGAGCCGGGCGGCGCGCCGCAGCCACTTCTCGGCCTTGAATTCGTCCTTGGCGTACAGATAGAACCGCCCGACGCGTTCGATCAACTCCACGTCGGCGGAATCGGCGACCGGAGCAGCGGCGGCACGTTCATAGGCGGCCTCGGCCGCGGGCAGGAACCACTCGATCACATACTCCGAGTCGGCGTTACAGACGTCGTACAGGAATTCGCCCAGTTCCAGCTTCGTCTGCGGGTCGCCGTCCTCGGCCGCCAGGCGGAACCACTTCACAGCCTCCGGGAGTGCGCGCTTGTGCCGGAGGAGCCGGGCCAGTTCGGCCGCCGCCGCGCGGTCGCCGGCCTCCGCGGCGGTGCGCAGGTCCGGCAGCCGCGCCTCATCCACCTCGTCGAGCACGTTGTCGGGCTGCCGGCGATACTCCTCGACACGCTCCAGCCCGGCCTCGTAGTCCTTGTCGTTGTCCTCATCCGCTCGTTCGCCGTACGCCGTGTACCAGCGCTGCGCCTCATCGAGCCGCCGTTGATTCACGTAGAGGACGGCCAGGTTCCACATCGCCTCAGGCCGGCCGAGGTCCGCCGCGTGCCGCAGCCACGTCTCGGCCTTGTCCAGGTCACCGTGCTCGCGCTGCAGGAGGCCGTAGACATACGGCACGAATCCCGACGCCGGGAATCGTTTCGCCGCCTTCTCCATAGCGCTCTGCGCGTCCTCCCAACGGTCGAGCTGGACCAGAAGCAGTGCCTTCCAGACCAGAGGAGCGTCGTCCTGCGCCACTTCGGCGGCCTTGTCGTATATCGACAGCGCATCATCGAGGTACCAGGGGTACGTCCTAAGGTTCTCGGCACGGTCACTCAGGTCGTGGACGGCATCCAACGCCCACTCCAGGTCGTCCTCGTCCTCTTCCGCCTGATCCAGGAGGTCGTCGCACCTGAAGATGTCGCCGGAGAGGCCGTCCATCAGGCCCAGAGCGTCACCGGCAACGTGATCGCCCTCCCGTTGCGCCTCCTCCAGCCGCGCCCTGGCCTCGTCCTCCCGGTTCTGACTGGCGAGCAGGATCGCACCGTTGGTCTTGCACTCCAGACTGCCCAAGGCGGCGCCCCTGTCGTACCACTCGGCCGCCCCGGCGAGGTCGCCGGATTTCTCCAGCAGTGTCGCCAGGCCGAACGCACAGCCGCCGTCGCGATCCGCCGCGGCCCGGTACCAGCGCTCCGCCTGTTCGTGCTCGCCCCTGTCGCGCAGGATGATCGCGAGAGTCCGGGCGGCGTGCCCGTCGCCCGCGAGGGCGGCGGGCTCCAGCCACGGCATGGCCCCGTCCACGTCCTTGACCGAACCGCCCATCAGGAACGTGGCGTACTCCACGCCGGCCTGCAGGTCTCCCGTCCGGGCAGCGGCGCGGAGCTCGGATTCGGTGGGTTCCTGCGGGGAGTTCGTGGACATCCGCCAGTCATACCAGAGATCGTCCAGCTCGCCCGACATGCCGGGCCGACAGCGGGCGGGGGCGGGTGGTACACCCGGACGCTCCTGTACGACGCGGCTGACCCGTCGGGAAGGCGGGCGCGGGTTGCGTGTCGCAGCCGCGGAGATTGGCGAGTTCGCTCAGAAATGCCGGTTTCGCAGGCGGTTTCGACCGGGACTTCGAGTCAGCGTCCGGGAGGGCGCGAGAAGGCCGTCGAATCGCTCAGGCCGGATCCTTTCCATCGGCTTCTCGGGACGGTGGGTGCGGACTCCATTGCACGGGGGGTAGGCCAGCTGGCCGTTCAGGACGGGGACGAAAATGGCGCGGGTTATGGCCTTGATGTAGCGGACAGTTGTGGCGGAGACGTCGTTCTTCCCCGCACGGTGATCACCGGCTTGAGCCGTTGGCGGCAGATCTGCCAGTAAGCGCTGGAGAGGAGTGCCCGCACAGATCGACGATCGGCTCGATGGGCACCTTGCCGTCACGGTCGATCGAGACGAGCGGGTGTCGCGGCTCGCGCTGCGACCAGGTCTCCGCGATCCCCGCCTTGCCGGTGACGAGCCGGACCTCCCGTCGCGCGACCGCCTGCGGGGGGCGGCGAGCTTGTCGCGGTCGGAACCCGCATCGACCTGCGGCCGCTGTCGCCGGCTGGGCTCGTTCGGTTGCTCGGCGGCAGCGTGGGGGCTGGGGTCCTCCCAGGTCAGACTCGTTCGTCGTCGGCTCTTGACATCCGCAGGCTGGTGCAATCATTCTCTGACAACGGTTTCAGTGACGCGGGCAACAGACAGGAGTCGATGTGGCGACCATCCACGACGTGGCGGCGCGGGCCGGGGTCTCCCCCGCCACCGTCTCGCGGTTCCTGCGGGGACAGCGGGTCAGGTCGGCGGAGGCCATCCGGGCCGCCGTGGATGAGCTGGGCTTCGCACCGAACATCGCGGCGCAGTCGCTGAAGTCGGGACGCACCCGCACCATTGGCGTCGTCGTCCCCGACATCACCAACCCGTACTTCGCCGCCGTCGTGAAGGGCATGGAGTCGGTCAGCCGCGACCGCGGCTACCGGCTGCTGCTCGCCAACAGCGACGAGAGCGGCGCCCGCGAGGCCGACCTGCTCGCGGATATGGCACGCCAGGTGGACGGCATCATCCTCGCCCCGGCCACCGAGCACGAGCAGACCCCGCTGCAACTGCGCGACAGCGGCCTGCCGGTCGTGTTCATCGACCGGGACCTCGCCGACGGAGAGAGCTTCGACGCCGTCCTCGTCGACAACCGCGCGGGCGGCCGGCAGGCCGCCGAGCACCTCCTCGCGCTCGGCCACACCCGCATCGCGATGATCAGCGGCGGCCAGGAGTCCACGCCGGGACGGTACCGGCGGGACGGTTTCGTGGAGGCCGTGTCCGCCGCCGGCGTCGAGATCCCGCCGGAGTACGACATCATCGGCGACTTCCGCGAGGAGCGCGCCTACCAGCTCACCCTGTCGCTGCTGTCGCTCGCCGAGCCGCCGACCGCGATCTTCACCGCGAACAACCTCACGACGCTCGGCGCGCTGAAGGCGCTGCACGACATGCGGGTGGACGTCCCCGGGCAGATCAGCCTCATCGGATTCGACGACCTCGACACCGGGCCCCTGCTGCGGCCCCCGCTGACCGTCGTCGACCGTCCGATGATCGAGCAGGGCGTCCTTGCCATGCGGCTGCTGCTGCACCGCTTCGACGACAGCCAGACCCGCGACCTCCCCCGGCGCATCGTCATGGACACAAAGATCATCGAGCGGGCCTCGACGGCCCCGCCCCAGACCCCCAGGAAGGCGGGCAGGACCCGATGACCGCGACCGAATTGCACGGATTCCTCCACGGTCTGCCGGGTGTGGACCAGGTCGGTGCGGAGGAGCGGGCGGCGCGGCTCGCGTCCCGGTCGATCAAGACGTCGGCGAAGGCGGCGGCGATCGATCTGGCGATCTCGATGGTGGATCTGACCACGCTGGAGGGTGCGGACACGGCGGGGAAGGTGCGGGCGTTGTGCGCCAAGGCCGCGCACCCCGATCCGGCGGACGCCTCGGTCCCGAGGGTGGCGGCGGTGTGCGTGTATCCGGACATGGTCGAGGTGGCGGTCGCGGCCCTGTCGGGGTCGGGGATCGGGGTGGCGAGCGTGGCGACGGCGTTTCCGTCGGGGCGGGCGCCGATGGAGGCCAAGCTGGCCGATACCCGGGCGGCGGTGGCGGCGGGGGCGTCGGAGATCGACATGGTGATCGATCGGGGGGCGTTCCTGGCCGGTGACTACGGCAAGGTGCACGAGGAGATCGTCGCGGTCAAGGAGGCCTGCGGGTCCGCGCATTTGAAGGTGATCCTGGAGACCGGTGAGCTGGCCACCTACGACAACGTGCGGCGCGCCTCCTGGCTGGCGATGCG